>WFYM01000197.1 GCA_015490115.1 Aquificaceae bacterium | reverse complement strand
GGCATGAGAACCTTATACAGAGCCGGTCTTTTGAAGGTGAAGAGAGGAATAACCTCCCTCGAGGAGGTGAACAGGGTCCTCACTCAATGAAACTGTTCCTGACAACCTGCTACACCATATACTTCTTGCTCTTTCCAGTCGCTGAGAGCTGTGTGACTTACAAGTTGGATGGTTTAAAGACCACAATAAGCTCTTGGGCAAAGACTGTGGTCATAGGGAAGCTCGTAAGAAGGGTCCACAACTGGGGAAAGGCTGAGCTTTTGGGAACGAAACCCGTCTCCTTCCAGCTCTTCCAGAGGGAGGGGGACTTCAAGAGGGACCACACTTACATATTCGAGGAGAGGGGCGTCTCCTACAAAATAGTGAGATACGGGTCTGGGGGAAACGA
Organism: Aquificaceae bacterium; assembly: GCA_015490115.1. Taxonomy (GTDB): domain Bacteria; phylum Aquificota; class Aquificia; order Aquificales; family Aquificaceae; genus Hydrogenivirga. Next base: position 7,774 of record WFYM01000197.1, on the reverse strand, counting down.
GGTAAAGGAGGGCTTCTTCGAAAGCTCCGTTCTTCTGCTCGATCCTTTTACAGCTTCCCTCATGGTCTACATAGACACACCGAACTTCGTAACCAGCACCCTGCAGCTCTTCTACGACGCCAAGGTCCAGCAGGTGAGCTACAGAACCGTAGGTAAGGAGAGGGTGAGCGTCTTCGGGAAGAGCTACGACGCTTGGAAGGTCATCCTTATACCGAGCATAGAGACTAAGGGGGTCTTAAAGCCCAAAGGAAGATGGTTCCTCTGGATAGACAGGGAGACCCTCATACCCGTCAAGCTGAAGCTCGGCTTTACCATAGGGAGCGTGAGCGTCCACCTGAAGGAGGTCAAGGGAGACAGGAGGCTCCTCCTCAGGATAAAGGACAGCTTCAGCCGGTGAGCCTATGGATACTTTCTTCGCTCCCTAGGACGAGGAGGACGTCCCCAGCATTTATTCTGTCGTCCGCGGAGGGGTTAGGTATAACCTTACCCTCCCTCTTTATAGCCAAAACGTTTATGCCGTATCTGTTCCTGAGGTCGAGTTCCCTCAGCGTCTTCCCCGCTATCCTCCTCGGAGCTTCTATCTCGTATATGCTGTGACCGGGGGCGAAGGGTATCTCCTCTATCATCCCGGTTATCAAAAGGGACTTGGCTACGCGAACAGCCATCTCCATCTCGGGAAAGACCACCCTCCTGACGCCGAGCCTCCTCAGGACCTCCCCGTGGAGCGGGTTCACAGCCTTGGCGACTATGTCCCTCACCCCCCTCTCTATGAGGAGGACCGCAACGAGTATGCTCGCCTCCACGTTCTCACCTATGCTGAGGACTACCGTGTCCGCATTGAATATACCTGCTTCTTCGAGAGCCTTCTCGTCCAAGGCGTCCCCTATGTAAGCCCTCGTGATGAACTCCCCAGCTTTTTTTACCTTCTCCTCGTCCCTGTCTACGGCTATCACCTCAGCCCCTCCCTCGGCGAGGGTCTTCGCCACGTGGAAGCCGAACCTCCCGAGTCCTATAACACCGAAGATCCTCTTCATATGAGTAACCTCGCCTCAGGGTGCCTGATGCTCGCTCTCTTTTCCCTCATAGCTATCGCAAAGGCGAAGCTCAAGATCCCGACCCTCCCCACCACCATGGTCACTATGATAACCAGCTTGCCAACGGGACTAAAGCTCGAAGAGAAGCTGAGGTCTCCCGAACCAACCGAGAGACCGACCGTTGAGAAGGCGGAAACAACCTCAAAGAGGGTGCTTAGGAAGTCCCTCTCCTCGATCCTGTCCAGCACGAGGTTGGCTGTGACTATGTAAGCGGTCGAAAGCAGTATTACTACCATAGCCCTGTAGACTTGATCTCTCGATACGCTCCTTCCGAAGAGAACGATCTCCTCCCTCCCCCTTATGTAGGAGAGGACAGCAACAGTTATCAAGGCGAAGGTGACCGTCTTCACACCCCCTCCCGTTCCCCCCGGTGAAGCACCTATGAACATGAGGGTGAGCAGGAAGAATAGAGAGGATTCCGAAAGGTCCAAAAGGTCAACGGTTGTAAAGCCTGCTGTCCTCGAAGATACGCTGAGGAAAAAGGTAGAAAGCATACCCTCCAATACTCCCTTCTCCCAAACACCCCCGGGATGACCGAGTTCCGTGAGCATGAGGAGGAGCCACCCGCCGAGGATCAGAAGGAGCGTGCTTGTGAGGACAACCTTCGTGTGGGTGGAGAGCCTTTTAACCCTTCCCCTAATGAAAAATAGGATATCCTGAACCACGAAGAAGCCTATGCCTCCGAGGACTATGAGGAGGGAAAAGACGAGTACGGTGTAAGGGTCGTTCCTATAGGGTCCGAGGCTCTCCGGGAAGAGGGAAAAGCCCGCGTTGTTGAAGGCGGAGACGGAATGAAAGAGGGAAAAGTAAAGAGCCTTTGACAGGTCCATATCACCGAGCCACCTGAGAAGCAATAGAAAAAAGCCCGCAAGCTCAACCGTTAAGGTAAATACAACGGTTCTCTTTAAGAACCTCACGAGTCCGTAAACCCCGGGGTAGCTTAAGGATTCGGAAAGGATCAGCCTCTCCCTGAGACCTATCCTCCTCCCGAGGAGGACGAAAAAGAATGTGGTGAGCGTCATGTAGCCGAGACCGCCCACCTGTATGAGTAAAAGGACGAAAGCCTCTCCGAGGGGTGTGAGGTCCGAGCCTGTGCTTAGGACCGTAAGACCTGTGACGGTAACCGCCGAGGTCACCGTAAAGAGGGCGTCTATGTAGCTTATCTCGTCTTTCGTAGTAGGGGCTACCCAGAAGAGGAGGGAGCTGATGAGTATCAGGGTAACGTATGAAGTTAAGATCACCTTTGCAGGGTTCGTTTTGACCCTCTCCACTTGGGTGTTATATTTTAATAGTCATGTTCAGGTTCACGGAAGAGCAGATAAAGAGGTATGCGAGGCACATAATACTCCCCGAGGTCGGCGGGAAGGGTCAGGAGAAGCTCTTAAACTCGAAGGTCTTAGTAGTCGGAGCGGGCGGTTTGGGATCCCCAGCCCTCTTTTACCTCACAGCTGCGGGAGTGGGAACCGTAGGGGTTGTAGACTTCGACGTCGTCGACCTTTCCAACCTCCAGAGGCAGATACTCCACACGACGGAGAGGGTGGGAACACCGAAGGTGGAGTCAGCTAAAAAGACACTCGAAGCCCTGAACCCGGACGTGAAGATAGTGACCTACAACACTATGCTGAACAAAGATAACGTTATGGAAATAATAGCGGACTACGACGTCGTCCTCGACGGGACCGACAACTTCCCGACAAGGTTCCTCATAAACGACGCCTGTTACTTTGCAGGAAAACCTTTAGTTTCAGCAGCTATGCTGAGGTTCGAGGGGCAATGCACCGTCTTCGACTTCAGGGACAAGGAGAACTCACCCTGCTACAGGTGCCTCTTCCCCGAACCCCCACCTCCCGGAACGGTCCCTTCCTGTCAGGAGGCTGGCATCCTCGGTTCGATAGGCGGAATAATGGGATGCATTCAGGCTACCGAAGCCATAAAGCTCCTCCTCGGGATAGGGGAGACGCTCGTTGGGAAGCTCCTCATAATGGACGCCCTCTCCATGGACTTCAGGAAGGTGAAGCTAAGGAAAGACCCCAACTGTCCCCTCTGCGGTAAGGACCCGAAGATAAAAGAGCTTATAGAATACGACCAGACCTGCGAGGCGAGGTTCTAACTCAGAGGAGTGTGAAGATTATACCGAGAAGTATCAGAAGAAGAAGGACCGCAGCTACTGGGTTTTCCCTTAATTTGCTGAGCAGTTCTTTTAGCTTTCCCTCCTCCTTCTTCTCCCTGTAGTAGTCCCTGTCCATGAGACCCATCTCTCCACCTCCTCAGAGCTTTATCCTAACGAGTTCCCCCACATTCGTGTAGCCCTCCCTCCTTACGTCTATGTAGTTTTCGGTGAGGAGCCTGTTCTCTTCTATAACGACAGCCCTGAGGACCTTTCCTCTGTTTGCCTTCAGGAACTCTTCCCTCTTTTTTGCATCCAGCTCCTTCAGGACCTTTACCCTCTCCTTCTTCACCTTTTCGGGGACCTTCTCCTTCATCTTCGAAGCCTTCGTCCTCGGTCTGTCCGAGTAAGGGAAGACGTGGAGGTAGGCGAAGGGTGTCTCTTCCACATACCTTAGGGTCTTTAAAAAGTCCTTCTCCGTCTCCCCGGGGAAGCCGACTATTATGTCGGTTCCGACTGCGGACTCCGGTCTCCTCGATACTATAAAGCTGACCACCCTGTCGTATTCGGAAAGTGTATAGCCCCTCTCCATGAGGGAGAGGATCCTGTCGGAGGCGCTCTGGAGGGAGAGGTGAAAGTGGGGGGCTATCTTCTCTTCGGAGGTTATGAAATCGAGAAGCTCATCGCTTATCTCGGAAACGTGCATGGAGGATAGCCTCACAAGTTCTATACCCTTTACCTTGACGATCTTCTTGAGAAGCTCAAGCAGGTTCGTCCCCCTGTCCCAGCCGTATTGGGAGAGCTGGGTTCCTGAAAGGACTATCTCCTTGTAGCCGAGGGAGGCTAAATACCTCACCTGTTCGAGGACCTTCTCCTCGGGGGCGCTCCTTACCTTCCCCCTCGCGAAGGGTATGACGCAAAAGGTGCAGAACCTGTTGCAACCCTCCTGTATCTTCAGGAACGGTCTCGTCCCTTCAAAGTAAAGGACCGTGTCGAAGTTCTTAAGCTCCTTCTCCCTGAATATCTCCCCCACGAAGACCCTCTTTTCCCTCCTTTCCAAATACTCCTCAACTATCCTCAGTATCTCTGACTTGTGGGTGTTCCCGACGACGAGGTCCACCTCTTTCAGGGTAGCGAGTTCTTCGGGCTTTACCTGAGCGTAGCAACCTGTAGCCACGACAACAGCCTTCGGGTTTCTCCTCTTCGCCCTGTATATAGCCTGTCTCGATGACCTGTCCCCTCCCGAGGTTACGGTGCATGTGTTTATGACATAAACGTCCGCCTCCTCTTCAAAGTCCACCTCCTCGTAGCCTGCATTTATGAAACGTGTCCTCATAAGGTCCGTGTCGAACTGGTTCATCCTGCAGCCGAGTGTGCAGAAGGCGACCTTCATAACCATTAATATACTTCAAGGGGGGAGCAGAGGAGCTTCCTCAGGAGAACGGTAGCGTAGCTTCCCGGAGGAAGCGTAAAGGAAAAAAGGACCGAATCCTTCTCTTCTTCCACTTTGAGGTCTTTCGGGAAGACGAAGGCTCTCCTCAAACCGTCGGTAAACAGCTTCATGCCAAGTCTTTCAGCTCTTAGCTTCGGCGGGGTCAAATTTTCTTCTTCGAGAACCTCCCTCATTATGATCTCCACCTTCTTGTTCTTCGGTTTCTCCTCCAGCCCTAAGAAGGGGATCTCGAGGTCCCTTATCTCCTCGAAGACCTCTTCGGAGATATCGGTTATGAAGGCGAGCCTCCACTTCAAAAAGGGGACACTGCAGTGCTTGAAGTATCTGACCACGAAGGTGGTCAGGTATCTGTTCCAGAGATAGCTCTGGTATGCGAAGGAGAACATGAGCCTCACACTTTTGGGAAGGACCTCGAAGGCTCTCTTGAAGGATACTCCTTTTTTCAGGGCTTTTACGACCTCCACCTCGTAGTGGGAACCCTTCGGCATCAGGGAGAGGAAAGTGTCCCAGTCCCTCCAAGCTTTGAGGAGGGCTTTTCTCAGCCTCTTGTCCGCGACCGAGGTGAGGTATTCCCTCATGGCGGCTTCGTAGTCGTGCCTGAGAAGATGCTTCACGACGAAGTCCTCGGCGTGCTTCACGGACCCGAACCTCTGCTCACCGAAGTAGTTCTCGAAGCCGAACCTCTCCACGAAGCTTACCATCTTTTCTAAGCTCGCCCTCTCAGCTCTTGAGAGACCCCTCACCCTTACCCTGAAAAGGTTCCCCTCTATTTCCCCCAAGCGGACAGGCTCCTCCCCGAACCCGAGGAACTTGATGGAGAGCCTATCCGAAGAGAACTCCTTTATCCTCTTCGGTTTCCTCACCGAGATGAACTGCTCGGTGACAGCCCTCTTGTCCTTTAGACCCGCGTAGCCTATGTCGGAAGCTTTCACATCGAGGAGTTTTGCTACTTCCCTCACCGCGTCAGTAGTCGTCATGTCCTTCTTCTTCAGGAGGAAGTAGGCGAACTCTCCTGAGTCTTTGACCTTTAAGTTTTTCAGCTCCTTCACGAAAAAGTCCTCTGGAAAAACCTTCACCTTCGCCATAAGATTTTTATTATGAGCTGGGAGGATGCGGGACTTTTAGCCCTCATAATCCTCGGAGGTCTTTACCTTTTCCTTTCGGGTCTGAGGAGCAGGAAAAAGGGTGAGTGCTGTCAGTAGGTTATAATTCTCCACCATGGAGAGCTTGGTGGAGGAGATCTTAAAGACAGCGGACAGGGAGATAGCCCTAATAGGCGAGAAGGTCTTGGAAGGGAGGAGGATATCCGAGGAGGAGGCTCTAAAGCTCTACAGGTCAAACCAGCTCACCCTCGTTGGTCTCCTTGCTGAGTTCGTAAACAGGAAGAAGAACGGTATGAACGCCTACTTCATAATAAACAGGCAGATAAACCCGACCAATATATGCATGTATCAGTGCGACTTTTGTGCTTTCGGCGTCACCAGATCCGATCCGAAGGCTTACGAGATGACCTTGGAGGAGATACTGAAGAAAGTGGAGGAAACGGTAAGGGCGGGAGGTAGAGAGGTCCACATAGTAGGGGGCATACCCTCCCACTGGGACTACGGGAGATACATAGACATAGTAAGGGAAATAAAGAAGAGGTTCCCGAGCGTAGCTGTGAAAGCTTGGACAGCGGTGGAGATACACCACATGGCGAAGATATCGGGAAAGAGCTACGAGGAGGTCCTGAAGGAACTCTTAGACGCTGGACTCGACGCCATACCCGGTGGCGGTGCGGAGATATTCTCGGAGAGGGTAAGGAGGATAATAGCTCCTTACAAGGCGAGTGCGGAGGAATACTTAGAAGTCCACAGGACAGCCCACAAGTTAGGGATACCGACGAACGTTACCATGCTCTACGGTCACGTGGAGACGTTAGAGGAACGGGTAAGGCACATGGCTACGGTAAGGGAGCTTCAGGATGAGACGGGAGGCTTTCAAGTCTTCATACCCCTCGCCTACTGGCCCGAAGGGACGCGCCTCGGGGGAAGTAGGACCTCCTCCGTGGACGACCTGAAGACCATAGCGGTCTCGAGGATATTCTTAGATAACTTCGACCACATAAAGGCTTATTGGGTAACCCTCGGTGAGAGGGTGGCTCAGATAGCTTTAAACTTCGGAGCTGACGACATAGACGGGACGATAGAGGAGGAGAGGATAGTCCACTCAGCCGGGACAGACTCCGCGAGAGGACACCCCGCGGAGAGGCTGGTCAGCATGATAAAGAAGGCTGGAAAGGTCCCCGTAGAGAGGGACACCTTCTACAGGACAATTAAGGTTTACGATTAGGAACCCCTCTCCTCAAGTATGTTTACTATCTTCGCCGAATTCTCAGCGATCTTGGTCAGAGCTACGAAAGCCTCGAACCAGATCCTAACAACTATGAATGAGAGGGGAAGACCTATTAAGAAGGTGATGAGCCTAAGCACGAAGTTTCCGGGTCCTGAAAACAGGAAGTAGAGCCACAAAAGAGCAACCACCACATAGACTATGACGAGACCTATACCGGCTATTGTAGGTGTTATGAATTTCTCGAACCTAAGGTCAAACAAAGACTTTACGAACTCCCCCATAATCCACCTCCTCCCGTTATTATACTACCTATGAGAGTTCCCCCTTTAGAGACCCTCTCTCCGGAAGAGAACATGAAAAAGGACGGGTCTCTGCTCTTTTCCCTCGAGGAGGGAGAGGGTCAGCCGACCTTCAGGATATACAAGTGGGACAGGCTGTGCCTCAGCATAGGCTACTCCCAAAAGCCTCCGAAAGGTATAAAGGTCCCTGTCGTCAGGAGACCTACGGGAGGAGGGGCTTTGCTCCACGGCTGGGACGTTTCCTTTGCCCTCGTCGACCTCAGGGAAGCTTGGGGTTCTAATCCTTGCGGTATATACAGGAGGATTTCGGATCTTTTAATGGATGTGTTCAGAAAGCTCGGTGTTAGGCTCTCCTTAAGCAGGTTCAGGGGAAGGTATCTCGAAAGATACTACTGCTTCTTCGTCCCCACCTTCGGAGAGCTTACCTTCGGAGGGAGGAAGGTGGTGGCTGTTGCCATGAGGACGCTGAGGAGGTCCTTCTTAGCTC
>WFYM01000196.1 GCA_015490115.1 Aquificaceae bacterium | reverse complement strand
CTACGGCGGGGGTGGGATTCGAACCCACGGCAGGGCTTGAACACCCTGCAAGGGATTTCGAGTCCCCCGCGTTCGTCCGCTCCGCCACCCCGCCTGAATTTAAAATTATAGACATGTTCAGCATGACAGGCTTCGGGAAGGGAGAGAGCGAAGGGGAGCGGTGGAAAGTGACTGTTGTCATCAAGTCTCTGAACGGGAAAGGTCTGGATGTTTCCGTAAAGGTTCCACAGTTCCTCATGGCTGTGGAGCCTAAGGTAAGGGACAGGATAAGGGAAAAGCTCAGGAGGGGAACTGTTCAGGTATTTATAGAAGCGGAGCCAAAGGAAATTATACCTCCCGTTGACCCTGAAAAGCTATCAATAGGGGCGAAGACAGTAAAAGAGATAGCGGAAAAGGTCCTTAACCTTAACATTACGGGGGATAAGGTGTTCGAACTCGCTTGGAAGTATGCGGAGAAAACATCGATGGATTTGGATGAGGACCTCGAAAAGACTATAATGGACGCCCTCGAGAAAGCTCTCGATGAACTCATAATGTCAAGAAAGAGGGAAGGTGAAGCCCTAAAAAAAGATATTGAGGAGAGACTCTTCAAAATAGAGGAGCTGATAAAGAAAATAGAGGCGGAAAAGGACAGGATAGAAGCGTCTATAAAGGAGAAGATACTCGAGAGGGCAAAGGAGATGAGCCTTCCCGAGGAACATCCCACCGTGATCAACGAGATCATGTTCCTCCTCCAGAGGATGGACATAAACGAGGAGGTGGCGAGGCTGAGGTCTCACATAGAGAGGGTTAAGGAAACCTTGTCGAGGGAGGGTGACGTTGGGAAGAAGCTCGAGTTCTTAGCTCAGGAGATGCACAGAGAAATAACCACACTCGGCAATAAGATGCCCGATCTTTCAGAGTTCGCGGTAGCTGTGAAGGTCGAGGTGGACAAGATAAAACAGCAAGCTGCTAACGTTGAATAGCATCCTTCTCGGGAGTATAATATTATTTCGGTCGGAGCCGTAGTTCAGCCTGGTTAGAACGCCGGCCTGTCAAGCCGGAGGTCGCGGGTTCAAATCCCGTCGGCTCCGCCAAAAAAACCATGAGAGCCTCAGCCCTCAGTGCGGAAAAGGTAGAGAGGAAGCTCCTAAGATCCGGGAGCAAATACGCCAAAGACTTTGTGAAAACCCGTGCCTTCAGATACATGCTCGAGAAGTTTCCCGAGATGTTCAACAAAAACAGGTTCGTAAAGGAGATAACGGAAGCTTGGGGTGCGAGGAACGCAATAAAAGGTGTCCTCATAGAGTCCGGAGAGGAATATATTGTCGTGGACGCGGGTAGCGGAGCTGGGTATTTTACCGTCCTCACAGCCCTATTTCATCCAGCTACAAAAGTCTTTGCTGTCGACACCCATACGGAGTTTGCGGTGGAAGACTTCAGGGACCTCAAGAACGCGGAGAGGGTAAGGATGGATCTCTTCTCGGAAGAGTTCGAGAAGTTTCTTTCCTCATTCAAAAAAGTTATACTCGTCGGTATCCATCTCTGTAGCGACCTTGCCCTTAGGTTCATTGACCTTGCCAACAGGGTCGAAAGCGTAAGGCACGCAGTCCTCATACCCTGCTGTGTCGGAGACAGGGAGGAGATCCTATCCTTCGGCTTTATAGAGGACACTTACGAGATGTGGTGCGCTTATTTAGTGTCTAAAATCGACACGGAGAAGTTTAGGGTGATCAGCAGGAGGGACCCCGAGATCTTAAGTCCTAAAAACGTGGTGATCAAGATGAGGGAAAGGGTAAAATAGACGAACTATGGAATACCACGTGAAGGATCTTTCCCTCTCGGAAAAGGGAAGGGACAGGATAGAGTGGGCGGAGAAGGACATGCCCGTCCTCAGAACCATAAGGGAGAGGTTCTCTAAAGAAAAGCCACTCAAGGGTATAAAGGTCTCCGCTTGTCTTCATGTGACGACCGAAACAGCCAACCTCGTGAGGACTCTGAAGGAAGGCGGGGCTGAAGTCTTCCTCACAGCTTCTAACCCCCTCTCCACTCAGGACGATGTAGCGGCGGCTCTCGTGAAGTTCTACGATGTTCCCGTCTTCGCCATAAAGGGTGAGGACAGGGAGACTTACTACGAACACTTAAGGGAGGTCATAAAGAGGGAGCCGGACATAGTAATAGACGACGGGGCTGACCTCATCTCCACGCTCCACAAGGAGTATCCTGAGCTTGCGGAGAGGGTCACCGGCGGTATGGAGGAGACGACGACGGGTGTGATAAGACTGAGGGCTATGGCGAGAGAAGGGGTCCTCAAGTTCCCAGTGATAGCTGTGAACGACGCCTATACAAAACATATGTTCGACAACAGATACGGGACAGGTCAGTCCACCATAGACGGGATCTTGAGGGCTACCAACAGGCTCATAGCGGGATCTTACTTTGTAGTAGCTGGTTACGGTTGGTGCGGAAAGGGACTCGCCCAGAGGGCAAGAGGTATGGGAGCGATAGTTATAGTGACCGAGGTAGATCCTATAAAGGCACTCGAAGCGAGGATGGACGGTTTTTTGGTCATGCCTATGAGGGAAGCTGCAAAGGTAGGTGACATATTCGTCACTGTCACGGGCAACACTTCGGTCATAAGGAGGGAACACTTCGAGGTCATGAAGGACGGAGCCATAATCGCCAACTCGGGACACTTTAACGTGGAGATAGACCTCGAGGACTTAAAGAGCATGAGCGTTTCCGTAAGAACGATCAGGGAAAACGTCGAGGAGTTCACTTTAAAGGACGGAAGGAGAATATACGTCCTCGCTGAGGGAAGGCTAGTCAACCTCGCCTCCGCTGAGGGGCATCCAGCGAGCGTCATGGACATGTCCTTCGCGAACCAAGCCCTTTCTGCGGAATACATGGTAAAGAACAAAGGAAAACTCGAAAAGACGGTCCACAGAGTTCCCGAGGAGATAGACAGGGAAGTTGCGAAGCTCAAGCTAAAGAGCATGGGCATAGAGATAGACGAGCTGACACCTGAGCAGGAGAGGTATTTGTCTTCTTGGGAGTTCGGGACGTAGCCCTCGTTGTATACCCGATGAAGTCGTCCACGCAGATCCTAAATTTTCTCAACCCCACACCCTCCAGAGCAGGTCCAGTATAGGTTCCTTTCTGTAAAGTGGCGGTGTTTCCATTCACTTTCCTCTTCCCTTCAGCTCTATGACTATACAACCATGGACCTTAGATATCCTGAAACCGCACTCCTTTGCAAGCTGGAGTATGCGGTCATCCTCAACAGGGATCGTGAACAGGATCTTAAAGTCTGTAAGGTTTATGCGCTTCTTCATAGTAAGGGCTACTTCGAGTTTCTCCTTTATAAGTTCGTCGATGAGCCATCTACTCTTTGGCATAGCCAAACCTCCTTCACCCCTCCCTCCCAGCGACAGCCATACCGGGCTTTCAGAACATCCAAGTTATGGCTGCGCTGTAGACGTCCCTGTCTTGTTCTGCCCCGCTGTAGTCCTCCCTTGCGTAGTCCACCTTGAGGGCTACCAGAGGATGAGGTCTGTAAGAGATCCCGAAGTTGATAACGTTTAAGTTCCCTCCGTCGGGTATTGTGTAACCAGCGGGAACCTCCGCATACCTGTCAACGTCTTCGACCTTTCCGAAAACGAAGAGTTCGTGATCCGTGTCGAAGAACCTGAGGACGTTGTAGGCAACCTGAAAGTAAAAGCCCCTCATATTCTTAGGGAAGACGTTGCCGGGAGGGAGGGCTTGCGTTATCCTGTCCGCACCGCTTATGTCCGCGTAAGCTCCGACGAATCTCACGTCAAAACCCGCATACTGCCACCAGAGGTGTGGGGAGAAAATTGAGACCGTCCCGAGCCTCCTGCCGTTCCCGTCAACGACGGGCGATATGAAGGTGGCAAGTCCTACCTTCAGGTTTTTGGGGAGTCTCAGGTCGAACCTGCCCGTGAAGGCCGGATCTCTTCCTATGGCTTCGGAACCGTCTTGAGTTATGCTGTCGAGAGGCTCATCGGGGTCGTAGCTGTCTTTTACCTTCATGCCGTTTATGATGTAAGCTCTGAACTCGAAGTGGTCCGTCTCACCGTATACACCTACCCCGTTCTCCCTCCACGTGAAGGGAAAGAGCTTCTTCTCGAGGTAGGGCTGGCGGACGCTGAAGTAGGTGGGCGGTTCGTGATACTCGTTTGTAATACCTAAGGGTATGAGGACCATACCGCCTCTTAGTCCAAGATACCTGTTTGCCCTGTAGTCGAGGAAGGCGAACTCTATGGCTACCTCTCCACCTTCGTCAGGCTCCACTTTCGCATGCTCGATCTCGATCTCCGAGTTGAACTTGAGCTTCTCGGTGAAGGCGTAACCGAGGTATGTTATGTATCTGAAGAGGTCCGCTTCGAACTTCTCTTGAGTTTGAGGTATGTTCGTGAACCATATCTCACCGTAACCGCCTATCGAAACTCCCTTCGGGTTGAAGAGGGCTTTCGAGGCTGCGGGACCGAGACCTGTGTAGCTCCTGTACTCGGTTATCTCAGGTGCCGCTATCTCGAGCCTCAGCCTCCTTATCTCCTCCTTGATCACCTCAACCTCTTCCCTCAACCTCTTCAGTTCGCCCTCTTCAGCGAGGACTGCGGAGGAGAGTATCAGTGCGCTTGCGAGAGCCTTCTTCATT
>WFYM01000195.1 GCA_015490115.1 Aquificaceae bacterium | reverse complement strand
TCAGGTCCGCGCTCGGAAAGGTATAAACTCTTTCTTATGAGGGAGCTTCTGAGACTCGTGAGGGCTTCGGGGTGAGCGAGCAAGCTGGGTCCGGTGGACCTGGAGGAACTGCTAAGAGATCTTGACATTTACAGGGACGAGAAGACGCTCGTCCCGATAGGAGACGATGCGGGAGTCTACCTTTATGAAGGAAAGCTCTGGGTCCAAACGGTTGACGTGATAACTCCTGTTTTGAACGACCCCTACCTTTGGGGATCTGTCGCAACAGCTAATGCTCTGAGCGACATATACGCGATGGGAGGGAAGCCTTTGACAGCCCTTTCTATCCTCGGCTTTGACCCCTGCAACATGGGACCGGACGAGGTAAGGGAAGTTCTGAGGGGAGCTGCGGAGAAGCTAAAAGAGGCTAAGGTAGTTCTCCTCGGAGGACACACGGTGGACGACAGGGAACCCAAGTTCGGACTTGCGGTCTTTGGCGTCTGTGAGAGAGAACCTGTTACCATGGAGGGGGCAAAGGCGGGAGAGCTTCTCATACTCACAAAGCCAATAGGGACAGGAGCTGTCATAAAGGGTCTCAAAGAGGGACTACTCAAAGAGAAAGACATAGAGGAAGCTGTAGATAACATGACCCGGCTAAACGACAGGGCTTCAGAATTGATGCTGGAGGTCTCAGCTTCAGCCTGCACGGACGTCACCGGCTTTGGACTCCTCGGACACCTCTGGAACTTGTGCAGGAAGTCGAAAGTGGGTGCTGTCCTTCACTTCGACAAGGTTCCCGTTTACGACAAGGCGGTTGAGATGGTAAAGAGAGGAGTCTACCCGAAGGGGGCAAAGGAGAACCTCAGCTTCGTCAAAAAGCATTTGGAGACAACCCTCGAAGGGTGGAAGGTTTTACTCCTTTCTGACCCTGTAACCTCGGGCGGTCTCCTCTTCACAGTAGGCAAGGAGAAGCTGAAGGAACTCGAAAGAAAGGCTGAGGAACTCGGTGTCCGCTTCTGGGTTATCGGTGAGACAACGGATACTCCCAAGATCAAAGTTCTCTGATCACACCGAACTTCTTTACGTATTCGAGGAACCTCCTGTAGACAGGATCTCTTGAGAGGGTATCCGGGTTCCCGACAGCTATCAGCTTCCTCTTTGCCCTCGTCACAGCCACGTTCAGCCTCCTGTAGTCCTTCAAAAAGCCGATATCACCCTCTTCGTTAGACCTCACGAAAGAGAGAACTATCACCTCCTTCTCCCTTCCCTGAAACCCGTCCACCGTCCTCACCTCTACGGGGACCATCTTGGTAAGGACCTCCACCTGGTCCTCGTAAGGTGATATGACACCTACGTGGTCCTCCTCAAGACCACCTTCCAAGAGTGCAGAGACTATTTCCCTTACCACCTTCGCTTCTTCCTCGTTCATGTATGAGGTGCTACCCGGTCTTTGGAACTCCCTACCCTTCACGGGGACGAACACTAAAACGTTCTCAGGTTCGAGGATCTCCGCCATGCTCCCGCTGAAGCTACCTTTAAATCCGAGGTCCCTTATCGTGTGGTCTTTCACGCTCTCGTGGGCTATGAGGAGTCCGCCGTAGAAGGTGTCGCTCGGGAACCTCATTATCCTCTCGTTCATCCTGTATTGGACCCTCAGCATCTCCGAGACCTTCTCACCGCAAAGGTCCATGAGCCTCTCGAAGAGGGTGTAGGTAAGATCTTTTGCTTCGAAGCTGAGAACAGTAGGCGGTAGCTGTTTGTGGTCTCCCGCCATGATGAGCTTCCTACCCTTCACGATGGGTATGAGGCAGGAGGGTTCCGTAGCCTGAGTAGCTTCGTCTATGAAGACAACGTCGAAGGAGACCCCCTCCAGAAACTCGCTCCCCGCTGAGGAGTTTGTGGCACAGACGACCTCAGCTTCGGAGAGGACAGATCTGACTACTTTAGCCTCCACCTCCTTCGCCCTTTCGTAGAGCTTCCTTATCTCGGAGCTTATCTCTATCCACTTTGCCATGCTCCTTATGAGCTTGGGACTGAGACCCCTCACGGGAGTTCCCGTCTTTGCGTATCTTAAGATCTCCTCATCCGACAACCCCCTCCTGAACTTAGGCTCAGGCTGAGTGAATTTCGACCTTTTCTCTTTCAGTTCCTCTATCTTTTTGTATATCTCGAGGACCTCTTCGAAGTCTTCTTTTTTCTTCACCATCTCATCGAGGGTGTGGTTTCTTAGCTTCTCCGAGACCCTCACTGGGTTTCCGACCCTCACTACCTTTACACCCTTTTCTATCAGCCTCTCGAGTATGTTGTCCACGGCGACGTTCGAGTCAGCGGTAGCTAAGACTTTGAAGCCCCTCCTCACATGCTCCTCTATGCTCGCGACGAGGGTAGTCGTTTTTCCGGTCCCCGGCGGACCGTGGATCAGGAAAACTTTCTCAGCTGAAAGGGACCTCTCCACAGCCTTTTTTTGAAACTCGTTCAGCATCCCTCACCGAGTATAAGTGGAAGCAGGGGGTGGTCCTTTATCTTCTTCAGAGCTTCTTCCATCCTCCTGAAGGTCGTCTCGTTCGAGAAGAGGTCTATTCTAACCTTTCTCCCGAGAGCGTAAGGCGGCGGTTTTTCGGAGAAGGCTACCGTAATGTAGCGGCTCGTCTTCTCATAGACGGTCCCCTGAACCTCCCTTCCGGTGGGTCTTCCCCCGCTCACCAAGACCACGTCTCCCACAGATATCTCAGTCTCGGGCATATCTTCCCTCGAGTACCTCACAAGGTGCATACCCCCAAGACCCACTCCGAGATATTTAGCCTTCAAGTTCAGTATAGCCCTTCCTTTCTTTTCTCTTTCTTTTCCGCTCATCGACTTTATCTCTTTTAAGTGAATTTCCATCTGGGCTTTCCTTTCGAGGTCTATGAGTTTTGAGAAGTGGGAGAGGTAAGAGGGGTAGGAGGGGAATTTGGGGAGTATCATAATAATTCCAATATGTCTTTTTTTAATGTGTTGTTGTTTAATAT
>WFYM01000194.1 GCA_015490115.1 Aquificaceae bacterium | reverse complement strand
TTTATGTTCTTTAAGTTCTCCTCCGATGAGACGAGATCAAAGTGGAGGGCGTCCACAGGTAGTGAGACGAACCTATCATAGTTAGAGACGCTGTCGTAGTAAGTAAAGACAGCTATCTCTGTTCCTGCAATTTTCAGTTTTTTATAGGCTTCCTTGACGAGTTCCCAGTGCCAGTCCTCCGTGTCCATGACAAGGGCTGGCTCTTCGAAGTGGACCCTCGTGCATCCTTCTCTCTTTAGGGACTCTAAAACTTCCAGATATACCTGAACGACCTTTTCCATCAGCCTCTCGAATGTCTCCCTCTCCTCTATCCTCTCCATCTCTACGATCGGGATCTCCCCTTCCCTTCTTTTGGAAGCCTTGGAGAGCCTGAGAAAGGTAAATGGTCCTATTATGTGGGGAACTGTGTGAAAGCCCTTTTCTTTGAAGAACTTGAAGTCCTCGAGGGGTTTGTTCGTGAAGAGTTTGAAGTCTTCACTTTCTATCTCGGGGACTAAGTAGTGGTAGTTTGTGTTGAACCACTTGGTCATCTCGAGGGCGTTCTTTCCCCTCGCCATCTCGAAGTAGGTCTCGATACCCTTATACTCCCCGAACCTCTTCGGGACGCAACCGAGCATAAGAGCTGTGTCCAGCATGTGGTCGTAGTAGGAGAGTTCGTTTGAGGGGATGAGATCCACGTGCTTTGCGTAGACCTCAGCCCTCCAGAGGTTCAGATCTCTCATTCCTGCGTGAAGCTCCTCTTCCGTTATTTTTCCTTTCCAGAAGTCTTCCAAGAGCCTTTTGAACTCCCTCTTCTCTCCGAGCTTGGGGAATCCGAAGGCAATTGTCCTCAACTCTTTCCTCCTTTTTTCTTAGACTCGCACCTGTCGAGGAGTTGTTTTAATCTTATCGGAGCCTCCGTGAGGGGAAGGGTCGAGTCGTATATCTCACCTTTAACACCGCACTCCTTGAAGGCTTCGTATAGCATCCTGAGACCCTTTTCAGCTTCCGGACCGTTCCTCCTCACCACCCAGACCCAGTCTGGGTTCAGCTTCCCTTCCTTCTTTAGGTCCCTTATGGCGTTCGCTACTCCTTCCCCGAGGGTGACGTCTATCCTCGTGTTGTTGGCTGTTCCGCCGCAAACCAAGACACCTCTTATCCCGGGCTTTGAGAGGATTATCTTCGTTATCTTGTACATCTTCTCAGCCGGTGGGTTCCCGCCTATGTCGGTGAAGTTGGCAGGTCTCAGCCCCACAGCGTATGTGGTCTCTATGGTAACCGTCGACCCCCCTCCTCCGAAGGTCATCATCGCTATGTCCCCGTCCATCTCAACGTAAGATCCTGCTTTGCCCCTGTGGTCATCCCTGTCAATTTCTGCCGCCGCCAACTCCCTTTCTGTTGGTGGTCTCTTGAGGGCGGTCCTCACCCCGTATACTTTTGAGGGTGGGACGCTCGCATCGTCGTCTATTTTCACAACCGCGTCGAGTGCCATGATCCCGGGCTTTCCGTCCTTTTCCACTATGGCGAGTGGGTTTATCTCAAGGAGCCTCGCCTCCGCCTCCCAGAAGGCTCTATACATGTTGGCTATCACCTCTGAGAGCTGTCTGAGAATTCCTATGAACTCCTTGGGCATGCCGAGTTCGAGGAGGTAGTTCCTCACCATGTGGGGGTAGAGACCCTTGAGTGGGTTTATGGGGTATATGCCTATCTTGGAGGGGTCCACCTCCTCTATGTCTATGCCTCCCTCGAAGCTGAGGGTGAGGACGGGCGCCCTGTGGTCGGTGGAGTAGGTGATCGAGGCGTAGATCTCTTTTAGGACCTTAGCTTTTTCTACTACGAGGACTCCTATAGGCTTCTCACCGTAAACCGGGTAGTCGAGTAGGTTCTGGATCTCCTTGATCGCCTCCTCGGGACTCGAGCAGAACCTGACAGCCCCAGCCTTCTTCCTCTTTCCTACGAGGACCTGAGACTTTACAACGCACTCACCGAGCTGGCGGACGAAGTTCTCGACCTCTTCGTTTACCTCCGTCACGAACATATACTTTGGAACGGGTATCCCGAACTTTTTGAATATCTTGTCGTAAGCTTCATACTCGTAAAGGTCCATCCTCTCTCCTCCGGCTTGGGTTTATAGAATTATAGCCTAAAGTGTGGTAGAATAGCAGGTCCGCGGAGGGTAGTGTCATGCCGAACACGCGCCAAGCTCTAAAACGTATGAGGAGAGACGCGAAGAGAAGGGAGAGGAACAGGTACCACCTTTCGAGGATGAGGACTTACATAAGGAACTTCAGGAGGATGGTGGAGGAGGGGAAGCTCGAAGAAGCTAAGGAGTTCCTCCCCGAGGTGGTGAGCGTCATATACCATACCGCGAGCAAGGGTGTGATCCACAAAAACGAAGCGTCGAGAAGGGTCTCAAGACTTTACGAGCTTCTCAACAAAGCCCTTAAGGAGGCTGAGGAAAAGGGTGTCCCTAAGAAGCAGGAGGAGGAAAAAGTAGAGGAAAGCTCCTGAGGGGACGAGGATCAGGACTTCGGGAAGGGGATCCGAGATAAAGTCCTTTGCTGTTTCGAGGAAGAGGACCATAACTCCGGCTGAGATGGAAGTTTTGAGAAGCGAAGAAGCCAAAGGTCTCATATGAGGTCTACTCTCAGCTTTCAGGAGTAAGTATAAAAAGCCCAAAATTGGGGAGGAAGCGGTCCCGACGGGTATGCTGATCAGCCCCGCTCCCGCTATGAACAGGAGGGAGGAGGCGATCGAGGCTTCCGAGACCAGCGTGATCAGGGTGGCTTTCAGAGGTGTTCTCGTGTCACCTTTGGCGAAGAAGTAGGAGGACATCACCTTCTGGAGGGACAAAAATACGAGACCGAAACTGTAGACGCTGAGGACCAAAGATGTCTTCGCCACGTCCTCTTCGGTGAAGCTCCCCCTCCCGTATATTACCTTCACTATGCTCTCGGAGAGGCATATGAGTCCCGCACTCGCAGGTATCATGAAGAGAAAGACTATCCTGAAGGCGTCGGTGAGTTCCCTCCTCTTGTCAGAGCCTTTCCCCGAGAGGACCGTAAGGAGGGAGTTTGCGACACCTACCGAGAAAACGCCGAATGGGAGCTGGTAGAGTCTCCCAGCGTAGTAGAGGTAAGATATGGCTCCGGTCCCCACGAAGGAGGCTAAGAAGGTGTCGACGATTATGGAGACCTGACCGACCCCGAAGCCTGCTAAGGAGGGGACGATCCTCGAGAGGAGGGTCCTCACCTCACCGTCGATGGAGAGGCTGAGCTTTACCTTTACCTTTGCGGAGAGCAAGGAAGGGAAGTTTACTAAGACCTGAAAGAGACCTCCTGCGAGGACACCGACTATTAGGGCTTCGTTTCCGAGGCTCTCCGCAAGAAGGATCAAAACGAGGGCGAAAACACCGTTGAAGACAGCTTGAGAGAAGGCGGGAACGAAGAACCTTCCGTGGGCGTTAAGAACCCCCATGAAGAGGGCGGAAAGACCGACGAGGATGAGGTATAAGAAGAGGAACCTCGCCATAAAGACCGCGAGTTCTCCCGAAGGTGTCCCAGATACGCCCGGAGCTATGAGGGGAACTATTACGTCCGAACCCAAAGAGCCTGCAAGGGCTACAAAGGAGGCGACAGCAACATAAAGGGGGAGGACCTTCCCGAGGAACCTCTCACCCCTTCCCTCCTCAAGGGCTTTGACGTAGAGGGGGACAAAAGCCGGGTTGAAGCCGCCTTCACCTAAAAGCCTCCTGAAGCTGTTGGGTATCCTGAAGGCGACGAAGAAGGCGTCCGATACGAAGGAAGCTCCGAAGTAGTAAGCTATCACCGCGTCCCTGAAAAAGCCGAGGATCCTGCTCAGGAACGTGGCTGAAGCAAAACTTAAGGTGTAGCGGAACAGCTTCATCAGAAGGGGTCCACCCTCACCTCAATTATATCCTTCCCAAATCTCTTCTTTAGGTCCCCGACCTTAAGGAGTGTTTCTTTGTCCTTGAATCTTATGAGGTGTTCCCACCTGTCACCTTTTTTTACGGTCCTCACTTCGGGGGAGACGACCCTCCTCAAGTAGCCCCCTATGTCCCTCCTCGAACTTATAAGGACCAGTCTCCAAAAGGGTGGTAGCTTCTCAGCCTCCCTTCTCCTCAGCTCCTCTTCGTAGAACTGTTCGAAGTTCTTTTCCTCCGCAAACTTCAGGATCTCCGCTTCCAGAACAGCTGTTTGGAGGATAAGCTTCTTTTTAGCGCAGATATAAGACCTCAAGAAGTAGAGGAAGAACTCCTCCTCAGCTCTGTAAGTCGGTAGGGAGAGAACGCCGTCCGCCGATAGGATCACTACGGAGTCGTACTTCTCTCCCCAAGGCGGGTATGTGGAGAAGGAGAAGCCCTCCTTAAGACCCAAGGTCCTCCCGACCTCCTCGAGAGCCTTCTCAACTCCGAAGCCCATCTCTTCGAGGTCCCCTCCGCACCGGGGACAAAGTTTCTCTTCGGTCCTGAACTTGGTGCAACCTGTGCAGCGGACACCCTCCTTTGACAAGGTGAGGAAGGTCCCGCACTCGGGACACTCAGCCACCCCTTCACATCTCGGACAGTACCCGTATCCGTAACCCTCCTTTCTGACGAGGAAGAGGACACTTTCCTCACCTTCGAGGAGCTTTACCGTCTCCTCCGCAAGGACGTCCGCGGAGGACCTTTTAACTATGAAGACCTCGGGGTTCGTGAAGGAAACCTTCTTCAGAGAGAAGAATCCCTTCTTCACCAAGTAGTAGGAGGCGACGGAGGGTGAAGGTGACGTAAAGACAACCGAAGCTCCCACCCTCTTGGATAGGTATAGGACAGCCCTCCTTATGTCCACACCCACCGCCGGAGGTTTTACCCCCGGAGAACTCTCGTCGAATAAGACTATCCTCGTGAGGTCGGGAAGTGGTGACATGAGGGCGAGGTATGTCCCTACGACAACCTTTTCCCCCTTCAAACACAAGAACCAGTTTTCGAAGAGCTTCTTCCCGCCCACACCTCCGTGGATCTCAACGAGCCTTCCTCCAAAGGTCTCCTTGAGGAGGGGTAAGGCTTTTCTCAGGAGTTCCGATCGTGTAAAGAGAAAGAGGCAGGAACCACCCCTAAAGTCCAAGAGGGTTTCGAGGACACCCTCCAGACCTCCCCAAAGGTATGCGTTGTCCTTCGGGATCTCTTTGGGTCTCCTGAACGGG
>WFYM01000193.1 GCA_015490115.1 Aquificaceae bacterium | reverse complement strand
TCCTATGGTCTGTATCAAGGAAGTCTCGCTCCTCAAGAAACCTTCCCTGTCCGCTTCCAAGATAGCGACGAGGGAGACCTCCGGGATGTCCAGCCCTTCCCTCAGGAGGTTGACACCGACGACAACGTCTATCGTTCCTTCCCTCAGCTCCTTCACTATCTTCGCCCTCTCTATGGCGTCGAGGTCCGAGTGCATATACTTCGCCTTTATGCCCCTCTCGAGTAGGTAGTCGGAGACTTCTTCGGCGAGCCTCTTCGTAGTTGTGAGGACGAGGGTCCTTTGGTCCTTCATCTTTCTTACCTTAATTTCACGGATCAGGTCATCCATCTGGTTCCTCGTGGGTCTCACCTCGATCTCGGGATCCAAGAGACCCGTCGGTCTCACTATCTGCTCAACTACCTTTCCCTTTGCCCTCTTTAGCTCCCAATCTCCGGGGGTTGCGGAGACGTATATAACCTGGTTTATCCTCTCGAGGAACTCTTCGAACTTCAAGGGTCTGTTGTCGAGAGCTGAAGGGAGCCTCCAGCCGTATTCGACGAGCTTTTCCTTTCTGGACCTGTCCCCGTTGTACATGGCTCTCAGCTGCGGTATGGTCATATGGGACTCGTCT
Organism: Aquificaceae bacterium; assembly: GCA_015490115.1. Classification (GTDB taxonomy): domain Bacteria; phylum Aquificota; class Aquificia; order Aquificales; family Aquificaceae; genus Hydrogenivirga. The sequence goes on along the minus strand of WFYM01000193.1, from coordinate 14,876 downwards.
ATTATGAGGAGGAAGTCTTCGGGGAAGTAGTCGAGGAGAGTGAAAGGTGGCTCTCCGGGTTCCCTCCCGTCGAAATACCTCGAGTAGTTCTCTATACCCTTGCAGTGACCTATCTCCCTTATCATCTCTATATCGTGCATGGTCCTTTGGTAGAGCCTCTTCGCTTCGACCTCCCTCCCCTGTTTTCTGAACCAGTCTACCCTCTCTTTCAGATCCCTCTCTATCTCTTCGAGGGCTTTCTCGACGGTGGGTCTCGGGGCTATGTAGTGGGAAGCCGGGAAGAAGGTGAACTCCTCCACCTCCTCTATCACGCTCCTGTTTATCACGTCCATGAGGACTATCCTCTCCACCTCGTCGTCCCAAAGCTCCACCCTAACGAGGGTGTCCTCCGAGTTCGAGGGGACTATCTCTATGGCGTCACCCCTCACCGAGAAGGTAGCCCTCCTGTAGGCGTAGTCGTTCCTCTGGTAACCCATCTCGACCAGCTTCTTGATAGTCTTGGTGAGGCTTAGCCTCGAACCCTTCACAACCTTGACCTTCAGGCTCCCGTAGTGTTCAGGGGATCCGAGTCCGTATATGCAGGAGACGGAGGCGACCACTATCACGTCCCTCCTCTGGAGGACGGAGACGGTCGTCGAGTGCCTGTATCTTTCGAGGGTCTCGTTTATGCTCGCGTCCTTCTCTATGTATAGGTCCTTCTCTGGTATGTAAGCTTCGGGCTGGTAGTAGTCGTAGTAAGAGACGAAGTATTCGACGGCGTTGTTAGGAAAAAGCTCCTTGAACTCTCTGTAGAGCTGTGCTGCGAGTATCTTGTTGTGGACAACGACGAGGGTGGGTCTTCCCCAACGGGCTATGACGTTGGCTAAGGTAAAGGTCTTCCCGGAACCCGTCACCCCGAGGAGGACCTGCTCCTTCACTCCCCTTTCGAGGTTCTCGAGGAGCTGTTCTATAGCCTTCGGCTGGTCACCCGCCGGTTTCAGCTCGGTAACAAGCTCGAAGCCCATCAGGATCTTAATTTACCTCTAAGATGAGGTTCCCGAACTCGTCCACCTCACAGAGGGTCTTGGGGGGTATGAGTGTGGTCGAGGAGTACTCGACGACGACCGCAGGACCCTCTATCCTGTCCCCTCGGAGGAGCCTTTCCCTCTCGTAGACCTCAACTCTCCACTTCTTCCCCTCGAAGACCACCTCCCTCTCCCCGACGAGGGCTTCCTTCAGATCTCCTTTTGTCCTCCTTTTTAACCTCGGAAGATCGGGCTTTTCCGTTTTTCCGATAGCTCTTACCCTCAGGTTCACGATCTCCACCTCTGTATCGTGGACGTATCCGTAGAGCCTCTCGTGTTCCCTGTAAAAGCTTGCGACGTAATCTTCGGAAAATGGGACCGTTATCTCGTAGGACTGACCCTTGAACCTCATGTCGAGGAGAAGCTCAAGAGAGATCCTGTCCTCGGTGAAGCCCTCCCTCTTTAGGTCCTCAACAGCCCTCTCGACGAGTGGTCCGAACATATCTTTTAGCTTCTTTGGATCTTCCTCACCTACCATTACCGTCTTCGAGTAGTCCTTTACCGCGTCCGCAACTACCATACCCATGGCGGAGAGTATACCCGGGTTCCTCGGGACGAGGACCTTAGGTATCTTCAAGGATCTCGCCAAGAAGACTGCGTGAAGCCCCCCAGCACCTCCGAAGCTAACGAGAGTAAACTCGGAGGGGTCGTAGCCCCTCTCTACCGAGATCCTCCTTACAGCCCTCTCCATGTTGGAGCATACAACTTTAATGATCGCTTCCGCGACCTCCACAGGGTCAGCCCCCAAATTTTTTGCGAGCCTCTCCATGTAAGGGAGGACCCTCTCCGGGTATATTTTCATCCCTCCCCCGAGGAAGAACTCGGGGATGAGCCTGCCGAGGAAGAGGTTGGCGTCGGTCACCGTCACCTCCTCACCCTTCCCGTAACAGACAGGTCCCGGGTCCGCACCCGCGCTCCTCGGTCCCACCCTCAATATCCCTCCCTCGTCCACGTAGGCTACGGAGCCTCCGCCCGCACCCACCGTGTGGACCTCTACCATTGGAACCTTCACAGGGAAGCCGTCTATGACAGACTCGGTAGTTACCCTCGGCTCCCCGTCCACGAGGGAGACGTCAGTCGAAGTCCCTCCCATGTCGAGGGTTATTATCTTCGAAAAGCCAGATTTCTTTGCCACGTATAAGGCTCCTATTACCCCTCCCGCCGGACCGGAGAGTATCGTCCTTACCGCCTCCCTCTTTACCACCTCCGGCGAAGCTATACCCCCGTTCGATAGCATGACCCTGAGTGTGTCACCCTCTTTCAAGCTCTTTTCGAGGGAAGACACGTAGCTTTCCATCTTCGGAGAAACGTAAGCGTTCACGACGGTGGTGGAGGTCCTCTCGAACTCCTTTATCTCCGGAAGTATCCTGTGGGAGAGGGAAACGTAAAGACCTTCTCTTTCCAATATCTTACCCACCTCGATCTCGTGCTTCGGGTTGGCGTAAGAGTGGAGGAGGGAAACAGCCACGCTCTCGACACCGAGGTCCTTCAGTTTCTTTGCGAGCTTCTCCAACTCCTCCTCGTCGAGGTCTTCTAAAATTTCTCCCCTGTAGCTCACCCTACCCCTTATACCGAACCTCAGCTCCCTCGGGACTAAGGGTTTCGGTCTTCTGTATTTGAGGTCGTAAAGCCTTTCCCTTGTTTGCCTCCCGATCTCGATCACGTCCTCGAAGCCCCTGTTCGTAACCAAGGCTGTTCTTGCTCCCTTCCTCTCGAGGAGGGTGTTGGTAGCCACAGTCGTCCCGTGTAGGATCCTCCTCTTGGAACCTCCTATGATCTCGAGACCTTTGAGGACGGCTTCCGCCGGGTTCTTAGGTGTTGAGGGGACCTTGAGAACCCTCCACTCGTTCCCCTCCCTCCAGACGAAGTCGGTGAAGGATCCTCCCGTGTCCACACCCACCACCCTCACAGCTTACCCTCCAGCTCCTTTGCCAGCTCTTTTAAGTCCTCCATACCGACCACGTCCCTCGGTCTCATCTCTACGGTCACTATCTTAAAGCTACCGAACCTCTCCCTTATGAGGTTCATGTAAATCTTTTCTTGGGATCTTCTCCTTTCAACGAAATCTCCCTTTACATCCTTCGGCATCACCTTGTTCACGAAGAGGTGGGTAATTTCGATACCCATACCCGTTACCTCCTCCACCATCCTCTCCGTCTCGACTATGGAGAGCTTCTCGGGGTTGAGGACCGGGAAGAAGAGGGAGTCCCGAATGACAACTTCTAAAAAGCGTGAGAACCTCTCCCTCCTCTCCCTTAAGATCTCTAAGGTTCTGGAGAGCCTTCCAAGACCCGCCTTTTCCCTGAAGGACTCCGCTGAAGATTTCCTCTTTATTAGCTCCTCGAGCCACCTCCCGACCCTCCCGGCGGTCCTCAGCATGGCGAGGGTGTGTCCGGTAGGGGCTGTGTCGACCACGAAGGCTTCGAAGGGACCTTTAAGGACTATCCTCGAGAGGGCGTCCAAGATCGCAGCTTCCTCGACACCCGGCGTGTGTTCTACGGAGTGGAACATCTCCTTTATCTGTTCGAAGACCTCCGGACTCACGGAACCCTCTATAGCTTCGATGGCTCCCTTTATGTAAACCTCTATCTGTTTTTTCGGGTCTATCTCGACAGCCCAAAGGTTCTCCTCCACTTCCTTCGCCTCCGGTCCCACCTCGCTTCCGAAGAGGTCCGAGAGGGAGTGAGCGGGGTCAGTTGAGATAAGGAGGACCTTTTTCGTTTTCGCTAAGATAAGAGAAAAGGCTGAGGAAAGGGTCGTCTTCCCGACACCTCCTTTCCCTCCGAAGAAGTAGACCCTCTTTCCCATCATCCGAGGAAGTCTCCCACGAGGGCGACAGCCATGAACCTCGGAAACCTGCCGAGGAAGGAGGCGAGGACAAAGGGTGTCCTCGGCATCCTGAAGACTCCAGCGAGCCAGCAGACAGCCTTGAAAGGAACGGGTGTCACCGCAGCTATGAGAACAGCCCAAACTCCGAAGCGGGAGAAGAGGGCTTCACCCTTCAGAAAGCTCTTTTCCCCGATAACTCTCCTCACCACCCGAACACCGAGGAGGGAGCCGAGTGTGTGGGCTGTAAGACCGCCGAGGACGCTCGCTACCGTCGCAACGAGGGCGCAGATCAAGGGGTCGAGACCGAAGAGGGTTCCCCCAGCTATGAAGGGGTCCGGCGGGACGGGCTGTATGATGCTCTCTGTAAAGGACACGAGGAATATACCGGCGTAGCCGTAGTCCCTGATGAGCGTCCTTGCGACCTCCTCCAAGCCCTCCAGCATAGGCTAAAATATTAAACCATGTCAGCCATAGTTGAGATAAGGGCAAGGGAGGTCCTCGACTCGAGAGGGAACCCCACCGTAGAGGCTGAGGTCCTCCTCGAGAGCGGTGCTGTAGGGAGAGCTATAGTCCCCAGCGGAGCCTCAACGGGGGAGAGGGAAGCTCTGGAGCTGAGAGACGGGGACAGCTCGAGGTTCAAAGGGAAGGGGGTCCTCAAGGCTGTAGACAACATAAGGGGCGAGATAGCGAAGAGGCTCGTAGGCATGGAGTCCCTGAACCAGAGGGAGATAGACAAGGTCCTCATAGACCTCGACGGGACACCCAACAAGAGCAGGCTCGGAGCCAACGCCATACTCGCGGTCAGCTTAGCAGTAGCGAAGGCTTCGGCGGAGGAGCTAGGTATACCCCTTTATATGTATATAGGAGGTATCAGCTCGAGGAGGCTACCCGTTCCCTTTATGAACCTGATAAACGGGGGTGTCCACGCGGACAACCCTTTGGACGTTCAGGAGTTCATGGTAGTTCCCGTCTGCGGGGGGAGCTTCAAAGAAGCCTTGAGGGCGGGAGCCGAGGTCTTCCATACCTTGAAAGACATACTGAGATCCAAGGGCTTTTCGACGAACGTGGGTGACGAGGGGGGATTCGCCCCGGATCTGAACTCTACGAGGGAAGCCCTCGACCTTCTACTGACAGCTATAGAGAAAGCGGGATACAAAGCGGGAGAGGAGGTATTCCTCGCCCTCGACGTCGCCTCCTCTGAGCTTTTCAGGGAGGGATATTACCACATAGAGGGGAGGAAAATGGGTCCTCAGGAGATGGTGAGGTTTTACGAGGACCTTTTGAAGGACTACCCAATAATCTCCATAGAGGATCCCTTCTCCGAGGAGGACTGGGAGGGCTGGAGGGCGGTAACTGAAGCCCTCGGAAACAGGGTCCAGCTCGTCGGGGACGACCTCTTCACGACGAACCCGGAAATCCTCAAAAAGGGCATAAAGCTCGGTGTTGCGAACTCGGTCCTTATAAAGCCGAACCAGATAGGGACCCTCTCGGAGACCCTCGATACCGTTGCGATCGCGAAGGAAAACGGCTACAGGACCATAATCTCTCACAGGTCCGGGGAGACGGAGGACACCTTCATAGCCCACCTCGCGGTCGGTCTGAACGCGGGTCAGATAAAGACGGGTTCGGTTTCGAGGACTGACAGGACAGCGAAGTATAATGAACTCCTGAGGATAGAGGAAGAGCTTGGTTATGGAGCGGAGTTCTGGGGAAAGGAGGAGTTCGGAAGATTTCTTTCTGGTTAAGGGACTCGCCTACGCCTTCCTCTCCCTCGCGGTTTTGAACACCCTCGTCAACCTGTTCATCTCGGACCTCAACCTTTACAGGGTCGTGAAGCTAAAGCTCGCAACAGAAAGAATAGAGCGCCTCATAGAGATAGAAAAGAAGAAAAACGAGGAGCTGAGGTCCGTATACAGCAGGATTAAGAGGAACCCGAAATTTTACAGGGAGAAGTTCATAAGGGAATACCTACTCATGTTCAAGGAAGGTGAGAAGGTGGTTCCCCTTCCCGAGGAGTTCTGGTATAGGAGGTAGCTACCTCCTCACCTCCTCGAGCCTCCTCGCAGCAGCGAGGAGGGTAGCCTCAGCTACCGTTTTCCCCTCCACCTTCGCGGTCCCCCTCATCTTGGAGAGGGTCTTCTTCAGGGAAATGACCTCAAGCTCCATAACTATCTGGTCCCCGGGGAAGACGGGTCTTTTGAACCTCGCCTCGTCCACCCCGGCGAAGACGACAGCGTATTTGCCTATCTCGAGCTTGAGCGACTTTATCATAAGTATCCCGCCCACCTGAGCCATAGCCTCGAGTATGTAAACACCCGGAAAGAGGGGAAAGCCCGGGAAGTGTCCTTGAAAGTAAGGCTCGTTAACGGATACATTCTTGATACCGACTATCCTCTTCCCCTCTTCGAACTCGAGTATCCTGTCGACGAGTAGGAGGGGATACCTGTGGGGCAGTATCTCCATTATCTCGTGGACGTCCATGAGCTTAATTATAAATCAGATGTCGAGTATAACCTCCGCCTCGTATTCTCCTCCCTCTCTCCTCACGGAGAGCCTGTGGTAGGTGGCAGCCTTTATGACGAGCTTCGAAGGGTGACGCTTCGGGTCGAACACCTCCCCCTTTAACTTTACCACAGCTTCCTCATCGCTTAGCTTTACAACCTCACAGCCCCCCGCTACGAAGTTCTTACTGCTGTGGACCACGAGGGCTTCGTTTATGAGGTCCGCTACGAGGAAGGGGAGCCTCGACCTTACCCTCAGGACTATCTCTTCTTTCTCCTCCACCTTGTCCACGTCGGTGATCTCGTTGAAGGTAGCAAGGAGAGCTTTGCAGATCAGCTCCTCGAGGCTTTTCCCCCTCACCCTTATTCCCGCGTCAGCTGTGACATCGTCGATCGTCTCGTAGAACATATAGCTTTATAATATCACTCCCCGGGTGACCTTGCCTGAGACCTTCACCAGCACCAAAATAATATCTATGGGCAGGAAGTTCTTTATAAAGACCTTCGGGTGCCAGATGAACTTCAACGACTCGGAGAGGATAAGGGGTATACTGAGGACGCTCGGATACGAACCCGCAAGGAGCTGGGAGGAGGCTGACCTCATACTCATAAACACCTGCACCATAAGGGAAAAGCCCGACCAGAAGGTCCTCTCGCACCTCGGCGAATACAGAAAGATAAAAGAGAAAAACCCGAAGGCTCTCATAGCTGTAGCTGGTTGCTTGGCTCAGAGGATGGGCTGGGAGCTTGTAAAGAAGGCACCCGTAATAGACATAATGTTCTCCTCCTTCAACATGCATCAGCTCCCCGAACTCATAAACCAAGCTCAAGCCGGCTACAAGGCTATAGCCATACTCGAGGAGCCTCCCGAAGACGAGGACAAGGTATGGGAGTTTCCCACCGAGAGGGACAACCCCTACTGTGCCTACGTGACCATAATAAAGGGCTGTGACAAGAGATGCACCTACTGCGTTGTTCCGAAGACGAGGGGAAGGGAGAGGTCAAGATCGATGGAGAGCATACTCGAAGAGGTGAGGAGGCTCGTGGACGAAGGTGTAAGGGAGATCCACCTCCTCGGTCAGAACGTGACCGCTTGGGGAAGGGATCTGGAAAAGCCCGTTCCCTTCTCGGAGCTTCTCTACGAGATATCTAAGGTGGACGGTGTCGAGAGGATAAGGTTCACAACGGGACACCCGAAGGACCTTACCGACGACATAATCGACGCCATGGCTGACATACCCCAAGTTTGCAACGCCCTTCATCTACCCGTCCAGTCGGGTTCCGACAGGATACTCTCTCTGATGGACAGGGGCTACACTAAGGAGTTCTACCTCGAGAGGGTCGAGAAACTGAAGGAGAAGGTAAAGGGCATAGCCCTCTCGACGGACATAATTGTAGGCTTCCCCACGGAGACGGAGGAGGACTTCGAGGAGACCCTCGACGTAGTTAGAAAGGTCCGCTACGAGCAGATATTCTCCTTCAAGTTCTCTCCGAGACCGGGAACTCCAGCAGCTGAGATGGAGGGTCAGGTCCCGGACGAGGTAAAAACCGAAAGGATGACGAGGCTCCTCGAACTCCAAAAGGGCATCATGTCCGAGATAGCAAAGACCTACGAAGGGACAGTTCAGGAGGTCCTCGTGGAGGAGGCAAGGGACGAAGGCACCTTAGTCGGCAGGACCACAACGAACAGGTGGGTCACCTTGGAGGGTGACAGGAGCCTCCTCGGTAAGATAGTAAAAGTAAAGGTAAAGAAAGCTTCTCCCTTTAATTTAGATGCGGAGCTTCTGGAGGTGGTGAGATGATAGAGATGGTAGTTCACGGGGTTACCCTCGACCCTGTTTCCCAGATGCCCATAGTGGTTCTGAAGGCTAAGGAGGACGAGGAGACGATCCTCCCCATCTGGATAGGAGCCTTCGAAGCAAACGGTATAGCCATGAAGCTTCAAGACGTCGAACCTCCGAGACCCATGACCTACGAGCTTCTCAAGACGGTAATAACGGAGATGGGGGGGACCGTGGAGAGGATAGTGATAAACGACCTGAAGGACAGCACCTACTACGCGGAGATACACATAGTCCAGGGCGGGAACACGCTGATAATAGACTCGAGACCGAGCGACGCCATAAACCTCGCCCTCAGGTTCGGCGCCCCCATATACGTAGCTGAGGAGGTCCTCGAAAAGTCCAAGGTTCCCGAGCCTGAGGAGGACGAGGAGAAGAGGAAGCTGAGGGAGTGGCTCGAAAACATAAAGCCCGAAGACTTCGAGTTCGGAGGAGGGGAGAAGAGTTAGACCCCCACCTTCTTACAGAACCTCTCCACCGGACACTCGCCGCACTTCGGTTTAAGAGGTGTGCATATAGTTTGACCGAAGGCGACGAGGAGCCTGTTCACCGAAGTCCAGAGATCTTTTGGAACCTTTTTCATCAGTTCCTCCTCGGTCCTTTCCGGAGTTTTAGTCCTCACGAGTCCCCACCTGTTTACTATCCTGTGGACGTGGGTGTCGACGCAGATCGCAGGTATGCCGTATCCGTCAGCGAGGACGAGGTTAGCAACCTTCCTCCCGACACCCTTTAAGGAGAGGAGGTCCTCCAGCCTATCCGGAACCCTTCCCCCGAACCTCTCGACGAGATCCTTTGCCAGATCCTTTAACTGTCTCGCCTTCGTCCTGTAAAAGCCAACGGGGTATATCAGCCCCTCCAGCTCGGAAAGGGGTATCCTGAGCAGGTCTTCGGGACCCTTTACCTTCTCGAGGAACCTCTTGCAGACCTTGGCGGTCGTTTCGTCCCTCGTCCTCGTGGAAAGGAGCGCGCAGACGAGGACCTGAAAGGGGTCCTTCGACCTCTGGGCAACGAGGGTGACGACGGGTGCGTTCCACTTTTCGGATTCTCTTTCCAGTATCCTGAACACCTCCCTGACTTCCCTCTCGCCCATGATCTTAAAATACCTGATCATGAGAACACCCCTCTACAGCCTCCACAAAGAGAAGGGGGCAAAATTTACCTTCTTCCACGGTTGGGAGATGCCCCTTCAATTCAGCGGTATAGTGGAGGAGGTAAGAGCTGTAAGGAGTTCCGCGGGACTCTTCGACGTCTCCCACATGGGGAGGCTGAAGGTAAAAGGGGTGAAAGCCCTCGAGACCCTCAACAGGCTCACAACGAACAACTTAAAGAAGCTAAAACAAGGCAAGGTCCAGTATAACCTCTTCACGAACGAGAAAGGCGGTGTCCTCGACGACGTTACCGTATACATGCTCTCCGAGGAGGAGTTCTTAATATGCACGAACGCGGCAAACAGGGAAAAAATAAAAAACCACCTCTCAAAGCACTTGGAGGTGGAGGACCTCTCGGAAAGCACCCTTCAGATAGCCCTTCAGGGTAAGGAGAGCGAACGTATACTGGCGAAATACTTTGACGTCAAAGACCTTCGCTTTTTCCGCTTCAGAAAGTTCGGGAACGTGTTGATCTCGAGAACCGGATATACGGGTGAGGACGGCTTTGAGATATACGCACCCGTCGAAGAGGGGCTGGACATATACAGGGAACTCCTGAGGGAAGCACTACCCTGCGGACTCGGTGCGAGGGACGTCCTCAGGATAGAGGCTGGTCTTCCCCTTTACGGGAACGAGCTTTCCGAAGATACAACACCCTTCGAGGCTAACCTCGACAAATTCGTGGACCTCTCTAAGGAGTTTTTGGGAAAGGAAGCTATGGTCTCAAAGGAGGTGAGGAGGAAGCTCTACGGTCTCGAACTAACGGAAAGGGGAGTCCCGAGGAGGGGTTACAGGCTCCTCAAGGAGGGGAGGGAGGTAGGGGTGGTCTCGAGCGGGACCTTCTCCCCTACCTTGGGAAAGGGTATAGCCCTTTGCTTCGTGGACACGGACATGAGGAGGGAGGGGGAGGAGGTCTGGATCGATATAAGGGGAAAGCCGGTGAGGGGAACTCTCAGGAGCTACCCCTTCGTGAGGAGGGGAAGATGAGGGTGGCTACCGTAGACGTCGGCTCTTACTCGGTGAGGATGACGGTGGCGAAGGTCGAAGGAAGGAATATAGAGATCCTCAAAGAGTTCGGGAGGATAACCTCCCTCGCCTCTTCCCTGAAAGAGACGGGAGTCCTCCGCGAAGACAGGATCGAGGAGACCTTAAAGGTCCTCGAAGAATACCTCGAGGAGGCGAGGAAGCTCGGTGTAGAGAAGATAGTAGCTGTCGGGACGGAAGCCCTAAGGAGGGCGAAAAACTCGGAGGACTTCATAAGGAGGGTGAGAAGGCTCGGCTTGGAAATCGAGGTCTTGACTCCCGAAGAGGAGGGGAGGCTCTCCTTCCTCGCTGTAGCCTACTCTTTGAGACCAAAGGGCTACTTCCTCGTAGTGGATCAGGGGGGAGGTTCCACCGAGTTCGTATTCGGGAGGGATACAAGACCCGAAGAGGTCGTCTCCCTCCCTTTCGGCATAGTGAACCTGACGGAAACTTTCCTCAAGACGGACCCTCCCCTCGAAGAGGAAGTGAAAAAGCTCCTTTCCTTCCTCGAGGAGAAGCTGAGACCGCTCGGAAGAAAAGTAGACGGGATCGTAGGTCTCGGAGGGACGATAACCACCCTTGTCTCCCTCGAGAAAGGTGTATACCCTTACGACCCTAAAAAAGTCCACGGTGAGACCCTAAAGAGGTCCCAGATAGAAAGGTGGTTCGAGAAGCTTAGGGTCCTCCCCGCGAGGGAAAGGTCCAGAAGGTTCCCTCAGGTGGAGGACAGAAGGGCTGAGGTGATCCTCTCCGGCGTAGCCATGTTCCTCAAGGTCCTCGACGTGTTCGGAAAAGAGAGCCTCAGGGTGAGCGACTGGGGTCTCAAACACGGTCTTATTGTCCGTATAATATTAGACCAGAAATGAAAAGCACCACCTACAGTCTCATAGCCCTGCTTCTCCTCGTGATCCTGTCCGTAGGTGTCGTTGTCCTAAAGCCCGTGAACCTCGGTCTCGACCTCAAAGGAGGTATCTCCATGGTCCTCCAGCCCGACTACGAAAAAGCCATAGAGAACGAATACGAGAGGACCGCAAGGACTATAGAAAAGACCTTAAGGGACAAAGGTTTCAGGATACTCGACGTGACAGCCCACGGGGACAGGATAGAGGTCGAATACCTCGAAGAGGAAGAGCTACCCGGAATAAGGAGGGAGATAAGGAGGCTCCTTAGGGAGCTTGAGATCGAGAAAAAAGAAGAGGGCATACTCGTCTTAAGGTTCTCGGAGAGATACCTCGACCAGCTGAGGAGAGACATACTCGACCAGACGATAGAGGTCCTGAGGAACAGGATAGACAAGCTCGGAGTAGCCCAACCTGTGGTGACGAGGCTCGGCGGAGAGAGGGTCCTCGTGGAGCTTCCCGGCTTCTTAGACATAGAGAGGGCGAAGAGGATAATAGGAAGCACAGCTTCTTTAGAACTCAAGCTCGTCATAGACTCCTCTTACTCCAAAGAAGAGCTTGAGAGGAAGCTGACCAAGGACACGGAGATACTCCCCTCGAGGGAAGGAGGTGAGTGGTTCCTCCTCGACAAGGTCCCCGTGATAACGGGAGCGGATCTCAAGACCGCTTACATATCTCAGGACGAGTTCGGAAGACCCGCTGTCGGCTTCGAGCTAAAAAGCGAAGCTGCGGGAAAGTTCGGTGACTTTACCATGAAGAACATAGGGAGGAGGCTCGCCATAGTCCTCGAAGGTAAGGTTGTCTCCGCACCGGTTATAAGGAGCAGGATATCGGACAGGGGTCAGATAACGGGAAACTTCACACCCGAAGAGGTGAGGGATCTCGCCCTCATCTTGAGGACTGGTTCTCTTCCAACGAGCCTCTCCTTCCTTCAGGAGAAGGTTGTAGGTCCCTCCCTCGGCAGGGACGCTATAGAGCAGGGCATAAAAGCCGGGATCCTCGGGTTCTTCCTTTTAATACTTATAGTGGTCGCAAGGTATAAAACAGCGGGGGTCTCCGCTACCGTCTCCATACTCCTCAATGCACTGCTCCTTTGGGCTGGTCTTGCGGGCCTCGGCGGGACCCTCACCCTCCCCGGAATAGCTGGGATAATACTCAACATGGGTATAGCTGTCGACTCTAACGTCCTCATCTTCGAAAGGGTAAAGGAGGAGATAAGGCTCGGGAACACATTAAGGAAGGCTGTCGAACTCGGATACAGGAGGACCCTAAGCGCTGTCTGGGACACCCACGTTACGCTCCTTGTTGCCTCCCTCATACTCTTTCAGTTCGGGAGCGGACCCGTGAAAGGCTTTGCGACCACACTCGCGATAGGGACGATAGCCAGCTTCATATCAAACGTATACTACGCAAAGGTCTTCCTCGACATACTCGCCAGAAAAAGGTGGCTGAAGATTTAGAACTCCCTACCTATCCTGCTTATTAGGTCGTATATGGGAAGGAGAAGGCTGACCATTATGAGAGCCATAAAACCTCCCACCGTCAGGATTATCACGGGTTCGAGTATCTTAGCTATGTTCTGGGTTATGTAGTCGAGCCTGTTGTAGTAATACTGGGCGAGGTAGTCGAGCTGCTGGTCGAGACCCCCCGTCTCCTCACCCACCGCCACCATCCTCACCATGAGGGAGGGGAAAAGACCCGTCCTCCTCATACCCTCGCTGATAGAACCCCCGCCGGAGACGAAATCCTTTATGTATCCCATAGCCCTCTTGAAGACCCTGTTCCTGAAGGAGTTTTCGAGGGTCTCGAGTGTGTCGTAGAGGGAAACTCCCGCAGATATCATAAGCCTCATGTATTCCGAGAAGAAGGCGTAGTTGAAGCTGTAGAGGATCATGTTGATTATCGGGACCTTGAGCATAGCTTTGTCGGTGATATACCTGAACCTCTCGCTCTTTGCCCTCCCGACGAAGAGGAGGGCTACAGCTAAGCTAAGGAGCAGAAGTATCGGGAGTATGTTCCTTTGGAGGAACTCGGAAAGCCCGAGGACAAAGAGGGTAATACCCGGGAGCTGGACGTTGAGGTCCTTAAAGAGTTGGGCGAGCCTCGGAAGGACGAAGACGAGCCAAAAGACGAGGGCTACCGTTATCGCTGTGAGGGCAAAGGCTGGGTATATGAGAGCTTGCTTTACCTTGCTCACGAAGTCCTCTATCCTCCTGTAGTGGTCGCTGATATCTTTGAAGATCTTGTCGAGGTTCCCCGTCTCCTCACCTATCCTTACGAGGCTGACCGCTATGGTCCCGAGGACACCCCCGTATCTCGCCATGGCTGTCGATATGGACTGACCAGCCTGTATCCTGAAGGCTATGTCTTGGAGCATGTCCTTTATGGCTGGGTTCTCCGTGTCCTCCGCGAGGTCCCAAAGACCGGTCCCGAGGGGTATACCGGACTGGGCGAGGAGGTGTAGGTTCTCAAAAAGGTCTATGAGGTCTTTTCTCTTGACCCTCCTGAAGTGGAGGGCTTTCTGGACCTTACCGAGGACCTCCGGTCTCTTTGATATCTTGACTGGGGTGAGCCTCAGGAAGTCCAAAAAAGATATGAGCTGGACCTCGCTCTCCGCCTCTACCGTCTTCCTCACCTCCCTTCCGAGGTCGTCAACAGCCTTCACGTAGTAGTAAGGCATCAGCCGACCACCCTCTTTACCTCCTCGGGAGTTGTCACGCCTTTTAGAACCTTCAGGAGTCCGTCCTCCTTTATTGTCCTCATACCCTTCTCCCTCGCCCTCTGAGCTATGGCGAGGGGCGGGTATCCCCTCACCACCATGTCACCTATCTCCTCGTCCATCCTGAGGAGTTCCGAAACCGCTGTCCTTCCGAGGTAGCCCGTTCCCCTGCAGTGCTGGCAACCCTTTCCAACTTTTATCCTCACCTCGGTCCCCTCCATGAACCTCTCTAAGCTCTCTTCAGAAAAACCGAAGGTCCTCAGATACTCCTTGCTCACCACCTTCTCCCTCGCACAGAAGGGACAGACCTTTCTTATTAGCCTCTGTGAGGTTACAGCCAAAACCCCAGAAGCTATCATATACTCCTTCACCTTGAGGTCTACGAGCCTCGGTATGGTGCTTACAGCGTCGTTCGTGTGAACCGTAGAGAGAACCAAGTGTCCGGTGATAGCAGCCCTCACAGCCATCTCAGCGGTCTCCTCGTCCCTCACCTCACCAACGAGTATGACGTCAGGATCCTGCCTTAAGAAGTGCCTTATAGCCCTCGCAAAAGTATAGCCGGCTTTTTCATTTACTTGTGTCTGCTTTATGAAGGGGAACCTGTACTCTATGGGGTCCTCGACGGTGAGTATGTTCTTCCTGAGGGCGTTCAATCTTCTCAAAATGGCGTATAGGGTTGTCGTCTTTCCCGAGCCTGTGGGTCCCGTGACGAGGACCATACCGTAAGGTTTAGAGATCACATCTTCGAGTTCCCTTAAGGTGTCCTCTTCAAAGCCGAGGCTCCTAAGGTTAAATAGGGAGAGGTTCTTGGGAAGGAGTCTCATCACAACGTTCTCACCGTAAGCTGTGGGT
>WFYM01000192.1 GCA_015490115.1 Aquificaceae bacterium | reverse complement strand
TGTTAAGCTCAGGGAACGGCAGGTGGGTCCTCGGAGCTTAAGGGACAAGCTCGGAAGACCTCTCACGGATCTTAGGGTCTCGGTCACGGACAGGTGCAACTTCAGGTGCTTCTACTGCATGCCCCCTTGGGCTGAGGTGGAGTTCCTGCCGAGGGAGGAGATCCTATCCTTCGAGGAGATAGCGAGGGTAGTAAGAATTTTGAAAAGGCTGGGGCTGAAAAAGGTGAGGATAACGGGAGGGGAGCCTCTTTTGAGGACGGGTCTCGAGAAGCTGGTGGCTATGTTAAAAGAAGTCGGTGTGGAAGACGTCGCCCTCACAACGAACGGCTACCTACTTCCGGAGAGAGCCAAAGCCCTGAAGGAGGCGGGACTAAAGAGGGTTACCGTCAGCCTCCCTACCCTGAAGGAGGGAAAGTTCAAGAAGATATCGAAGGGTGCTGAACTCAAGAGGGTTATCTTGGGGATCGAGGAGGCGAAGAGGGCGGGTCTCGAGCCTGTTAAGGTGAACACGGTGGTCATTAAGGGCTTCAACGAGGAGGAAATCCTCGACATCGCCGAGTTCTGCAAGGAGAGGGGACTTTTCTTGAGGTTCATAGAGTTCATGGACGTTGGGACCTTAAACGGCTGGTCTCCAGACAAGGTGGTGACAGCGGAGGAGATACTAAAGAAGCTAAGCTCACGCTACAGCTTGGAACCCCTTGGAAAGGAGAATCCCTCCGAGACAGCCCTCGTCTTCAGATACAGGGATACAGGTCTGAAGGTCGGCATAATAGCTTCCGTGACGAAGCCCTTCTGCAGGGATTGTTCGAGGCTGAGGCTATCCGCGGACGGGAAGGTCTACACATGCCTTTTTGCCTCCGAAGGTGCCGACCTCAAGAGCCTTCTCAGGGGCGGAGCTTCGGACGAGGAGATAGAAGCTTTCTTGAAGAATGTGTGGACCTCAAGGGAGGACAGGTATTCCGAGGTGAGGTGGGTCCTCGAAAACCCTCAAAAGGTGGAGATGTTCCGGGTAGGGGGCTGAACCTTTTTCAATGTGTAGTTTTAAAAAATTTAAAAATTCATCCGAAACTCATTTTTCTTCAAGAAAGCCTTGCACTTCGAAAGACCCTGCTATATGATATATGTCAAGCTGATTTATATCAGCAGTTTGAACGTATGTTTACTGAGGAGGTTCGGACATGGCGCAGGGAGCTGTTCACGAAGCTCACCATGAGTGGAGTGTTTGGCCCTTTCCGACAGGTATAGGGACCCTCCTCGTTCCCATAGCTATAACCCTTGTGTTCCACTACCAGAAGCACCTTATAGGACTCATATTAGGAGGGGTCGCCCTCGTCCTCATACTGATAGGGATAGCAGGTTGGGCTAACGAACACTTCGCAAAAGAATCGGATGTGGGTTTCGGTTGGCTCGGGACCTTCACATTCCTCGTTTCGGAGATAGTCATATTCGGGACGCTATTTGCAGCTTTTTGGATGGCGAGGACAGCACACGCGGACAAGTGGAGCGACTGGGTCCCGGAAGGTGTGAGCCTCGGTATGGCCGGCATCCTTACCCTCATACTTTGGGCTTCGAGCTTTACCATATTCAAAGCTGAGACAGCCTTGGAGGAGGAGGGAGACAACGGAAAGGCTCTTATGTGGACTTTTCTTACCTTCGTCCTTGGAGCGCTCTTCGTGATCCTGCACGTGAGGGAGTGGGCGCACCTCTGGACCGAGGAGGGATTTACCTTAAGCTCTAACATGTACGGGACCGGCTTTTACTCCCTCACGGGACTCCACTCCTCCCACGTCATAGTGGGACTCCTCGCCCAGCTCTACGTTATGTGGCTCCTCGCCACCGGTAAGATGACCAAGGAAAAGCCCACAGTCATGAAGGGGGTCTCCGTATACTGGCACTTCGTTGACGTAATGTGGATGCTCGTCGCCGGAACAGCGTATCTCGTCGGAAGCACGGCGATATGATGAAGGTCTTTTTCCTTCTTCTCCTTACGGGTTACGCCCTCGCCACCGTAGTGGGAGGGGTCCAAGCCTTCAGGAAGGACTTCTTCGACCCCTCCACCCTGAAGATAGATGAGGGGAAATACCTCGGAAACTTCGCGGCGAACGTGGATATACTCCTTGAAGACGGAACGAAGAGGAAGCTCTACGATCTTCTAAAGGGGAAGCCGAACATCCTCCTTCTTTCCTACTACACCTGCGAAGGCTCCTGCCCCTTGAGGATAGACAACCTAAACAGGCTGATAAAAGAGACCTCTTTGAAGGAAAGGGACTTTAGGGTTTTGGTCCTTTCCTTCGACGAGAGGGACACCCTCGAGACTTTAAGACGCTTCAAAGAAAGCCACGGACCCTTCACAAAGCACTGGGTGTTTGGGATAATACCCAAGGAAAGTATAAGGACGCTCACGGAAAGCGTCGGCTTTAAGTTCTTCTACTCGGAAAGGGACAAAACCTTCGTCCACACGAACGTCTACATCTTCCTATCGCCCGAGGGCAGGATAACCAGATACCTCTTTGGCATAGCTCCAAAGGAGAGGGACGTCAGGATAGCCCTCACGGAAGCGGAAAGCGGTAAGGTGACGCTCGGATCTATAGTGGACCTTGCTCTCCTCGTTTGCTACACCTACGATCCCTCAAGAAGCACGTTCGTGATAAACCCCGCGGTCCTCTTCGGTGGGCTTGGCTTTGCCCTCTTCGGGGGCGTTATCCTTGTTGCCCTCGTGTCTGGCAGGTTAGCAAAAAGGGAGGTGTGAGCTATGGAGGAGGTGTTCGCTTACCCAGCCAAGTGGTGGAACGAGGCTGTGATCGTTTGGCTCGTCGTAGCCGTCGTCATCTACGCGGTGACAGCCGTTCCGGGTCTTTACTTCATCATGAAGTACAGGTTCAAGCCGGGAGAGAGGGAGATAGGGGACCACGAGAGGCACGGTCACTGGGGTCTCGAAGCCCTCTGGACGATAGTCCCCACCATAATAGTCCTCGTCCTTGCCACATACTCCTTTGCGGTCTTTAAAAAGCAAAGGACCGTCCCGGAGGGAGCTTTAACACTCAAGGTAACTGGCTTCATGTGGGGCTGGCAGGTTGAGTATCTCGACGACGAAGGTAACACGGTAAAGACGGTGGTTACCTCTTACAACCCGACGAGCTACGAAGCTCCCGAAGACCAGAAGATAGTGGTCCCCGCAGGAAAGCCGATAAAGGTCCTCCTCACCTCTATGGACGTGATCCACGCCTTCTACGTAATGCCGGCGAAGATAGTCGAGGACGCTGTCCCCGGAAGGATCACCTACCTCTGGTTCCAGATCAACAAACCGGGTGAGTACTGGGTATTCTGCAGGGAGTTCTGCGGGACGGGACACTCCCATATGTTTGCAAAGCTAAAGGTTGTCCCGCCCGAGCAGTTCACAGCTTGGCTGAAGGGTGGGACAGATCTTGCTAAGAAAACAGCTGATAAGAACATATAAAGGAGGTGCGGTGAGATGAGAGAGGCTGTGAGCGTCCCTTGGTTCTCGGCAGGTCTTAAGG
>WFYM01000191.1 GCA_015490115.1 Aquificaceae bacterium | reverse complement strand
TTCCCTCAAAGGATAGACGAATTCCACCGAAATTTCAATATGATCTCGATCATGAAAATTGGATCTTACAGAAAAATCAAAGACTTAAGTTCACAAAAAGGGGTGCTTTCGGAAATCTTTGAGGGAGTAAGGGCATGTGCTTTCGGGTTGGGCTTATAATTAAAGTTATGGAACTTCAACTGCTCCTTGTCCTCCTGATAGCCTTCCTCGTTCTCGGTCCTGAGAGGATGATGGACCTTGCCGTGAAGCTGGGGGAGATGATGAGGAGGGTGAGGGAGGTGTGGGACGAGATAAGGCTCCAAGCCTACATGGAGGAGATGAACAAGAAGGTCCTTGAAGAAGAGACGAAGACCGAAGACGAAACAGCCGAAGAATACGGTGAGGAACCCATACCCGAAGCTGAGACGGAAGATTATAATGTAGAGGACTACTATGGGGAAGCTTCTGAAGAGGGAAGAGAGGAAGGAGCTGGAGAAGGACCAGCTCCCCACGATGCCCCTGACGGAACACCTGAGAGAACTGAGAATAAGACTGATTAGATCATTCCTCGCTTTCCTTGTGGCTTCCGGGGTCTCCTTCTACTTCGCCAGATACGTCTTCGAGTTCCTCAAGATACCGGTTGTAAGATCCTACCCTAACGTGGAGCTTATAACCCTATCCCCCACGGAGCCGCTTTTCATACTCATAAAGATCTCTTTGATGGTCGGGTTCATACTCGCTTCGCCCATCATACTCTTTGAGATATGGAGGTTCGTAGAACCTGCCCTTTACCCCCACGAGAAGAGGCTGTTCCTTCCGCTGCTCCTTTCTTCTATCCTCCTCTTCGTCACGGGAGGTGTCTTCGCCTACTTCGTTGTTCTGCCGATAGCTTTGAAATTTCTCCTCGGTCTTGGCTTCTCCCAGCTCGCAGCGACTCCCTACCTTTCGATCAACATGTATGTGAGCTTCGTTTTGAAGATGCTGATAGCCTTCGGTATAGCCTTCGAGATGCCCATATTCCTTTACATGCTCCAGAGAGCAGGTCTCATCAGCGAAGAACAGCTAAAGACCTTCAGACGTTACTTCATAGTGGTCGCCTTCCTCGTGGGAGCCATAATAGCTCCCGACGTGGCAACACAAGTCCTCATGGCTGTTCCCCTCCTCATACTTTACGAGGTCTCCATACTCCTCGGGAAGATGGCGAGGAAGAAAACGAAGGCTATACAGAAGGTGGAGGAGGCGGGTTGAGGTATAAGAAGTTCCTCGACTTGAAGCTTTCCGAGATAGGTGTCGGGACATACTTGGGTGAACTCGACGAGGGGACGGACAGGAGATACGAGGAGACCATAGAGAGGGCTGTCTCCCTCGGCGTGAACGTTGTAGACACAGCAATAAACTACAGATACATGAAGAGCGAGAGGGTTGTGGGGAGGGTTATGAAAAAGGTGGGGAGGGAAAAGGTCTTCGTCTCCACAAAAGGGGGTTACATACCTTTCGACGCGGACTCGGGTGAAGATCCGAAGGATTTCTTTGAGAGGAACTTTTTAAGGACGGGACTCGTAAAGCTCGAGGAGATGACGCCTCAGGGTCATTATCTCAGCGGTGAGTTCATAAACTGGTGCTTTGAAAGGAGCCTCAAAAACATGGAAACCGACTACATAGACGTATACTTTCTCCACAACCCGGAAGAACAGCTCCTCTTCATAAGCAGGGAGAGGTTCGGTGAGAAGATAAGGGAGTGCTTCGGGGTCCTCGAGGAGAAGGTGAGGGAAGGTAAATTGAGGTTTTACGGACTCGCAACTTGGCACGGTTTTAGGGTCCCTTCGGGTTCGAGACAGCACCTCGATCTCCCGGACCTCATCAGGACCGCGGAGAGCGTAGGCGGAAAAAACCACCACTTTAAGTTCCTCCAGCTTCCCTACAACCTCGGCATGACCGAAGCCTTCACCTTGAAGAACCAAAGCCTGAACGGGAAAGAAGTCTCCACAATAGAAGCTTGCAGGCTCCTCGGCTTATACGTTTACACGAGCGCCTCCCTCTATCAGGGTAACGTAATAGGGAGGGTCCCGAAGAGTTTGAAGGAGAGGTTCGGACTCGAAAAGGACGTCCACGTAGCCCTCCAGTTCGTAAGAAGCACTCCGGGTGTCGGAACCGCTCTCGTCGGGATGAGCAGGGTGGAGCATCTCGAGGAGAACCTCGAAGTCGAAAGGTTCGAGCCTATTAAGGAAGAGGAATTTTTGTCGTTGTTCAAATAACTTCTACCCGCATCCCTAAGTCTATGATACCTTCGTTTCTTTAGACCGAAAGGCTTGTAGGTAGGGTCTGAGAATATATACGAGGATGGGGGGAGCTAACATAAACGCCTTTTTGACCTACGTAAAGAATACGGACCGCTCCCTTCTCAGGCTCCTCAAGCAGTTCAAGATAACGGAGAGGGAGGGGAAGATATACCTCACCGTTCCTGAGGATGCGAGGGAAAAGGTGGAGGGCTTCATAAGGTCGAAGCTCGGTGAGAAGG
>WFYM01000190.1 GCA_015490115.1 Aquificaceae bacterium | reverse complement strand
GTAAAAGGGTTGGACCTTCTCCGGAAGGAGGACCACCTCCACGAAATACTCGAGTGCCTTCCTCTTGTCCTTTAACCTCACAGCCTTTCCGAGCTTGTAAAGGGCCTCCGCCCTCACCTTAGGGTCCGAGCTTTCCCTCGCTATCTCGAGGTAGCGTTTTCCTTTCGTCTTCTCATACATGCTGAGGGCGAGGACCTTCAGGTCTTCATCTTCCGGTCTTTGCCTCAGCATCTCTTCGAAGAGGTTGACAGCCTTCTCGAGGTTATGTTCCATGTAAATGGTGAGAGCCTTCTTCTTTTCCTGATAACCGCCTTCCGCGAGGAGGTCAGCCAGCTTCTCGAACTCACCCCTCTCGTAGAAGAGGTCGGTCAGCATCTTCATAGCTTCCTCTTTCTGCTCGGGGCTTCCCGTCTTTAACACTTCCCTTAGCATACTTTCTTTTTTTAGGGGTTCCTCCTCCAAGCTTGCGAGCTTGAGGAGGACTTTGGGTCTCAAGGATTCGTTTTTGAGGAGACCTTCGAGTATCTCCTTGGCTTTTTCCCTTTCACCTTCTCTCAGGTAAAGGAGGGCGAGCTGGTATCTGAGGTCGGGTATTAGGGGGGATTTTGGAAACCTCCTCTCGAACTCCCTCACGAGTTCTTTGAGGTCAAAGCTCGGCACCTGAAGCTCTATCTGGGCGAGGGCGAGGGTGGCTTCTGTCGCCTCTTTGGAGTCGGGAAAACCCTTCAAGATCTCTTTGTATACACCCTTCGCCTCCTCGTATCTCCCGAGGTTGTAGAGGGAGTCCCCTATCCTGAGGAGTGCCCTCCTCCCCACCTCATCTTTGTCCGTGATCTTTCTGAACTGCTCTATAGCCTTTTCATACTTCCCCTCTATGAAGTAGCTCATCCCGAGTAGGTAGACCTCCTCCTTAGTCTTCCCCGTCAGAAATTTTCTCGCCAGATCCCCTTTCCCCATAGAGACGGAAGCTTTAGCCTTTAAGATCCTCTCCTTGTAACCGTTACTACTTTCGAGGACCTTAATAACTTCCCCGTATTTCCCGGCGTTGTAAAGGGCGAGGGCTTTGTGGTAGGGATCTTTGAAGTAGCGGGAAGCCTCCTCCCACCTCCCTTTCCTGAAGAGATACCACCCCATATACTCCCTGTATAGGTCTGGGAAGTTTTCCTTTATTGCCCTCAGGATGTTTACCATCTCCTCTTCCCTGCCGGTCCAGTAGAGGACCTCGAGGGTCCAGAGGTAGTGTTCCTTTGTCTTTGGCTTTAGAAACTTCAAAGCCCTGTAAGCCCTTTCGTAGTCGCCGAGCATAACCGCCGACCAGACTGCGGGGAGGGGATCTCCCGCTTCGAGGAACTCCCTGTAGGAGAGCCTGTAGTTTCCTGAGTTGTAAAAAAGAACCGCTGAGGCTATGAGGGCTTCCTTGGATCCCGTGATCCTGTAAGCTAACCTCGAGAGGAGGGGGTCCCTTCCCGCTATGAACCCGTGAAGCTCCCTCGCGAGAAAAGGGTCGAGGGTCTCGAGTAAGGAGGCTATCCTGTAGGCTTCCTTCTCCTTTCCCTTCTTTGCCTTCAAGACACCCAAGTAGTAGAGGGCTTCCGCCCTGAACCTCTTCCCGGTCAGATTCTTGAGTATATTTTCCGCTTCGCTATATTCGCCTTTCCCTATTAGGACTATCACCCTCCTCAGAGAGGTGCTTTCGGGATAATCCTCGTTTACGTTGCCCTTTACAAAGTCCTCAACGTAGGAGCAGTATCTCTTAAAGACCGTTTTTTCGCAGTCTGGAAGGGAAAGCTTCTTTTTGGACTTTATGTCGAGGACCTTGTCCCAAAGGTCGTAGCCAGTAACTCCCTCTATCTCTTCTCCTTCCATTAGCCTTAAGGCGATCAGGGCTTCGCAGGAGGCGTCCCTGTAAGGGTGGACCGCATAGCAAGACCTCTCGAACATGCCTTTAGCTTCTTCAAGCCTTCCAGCCCTGTAGTATACGAGACCGAGGAGGTATTGGGCTTGGGGGATGAAGGGGGACTTCTGGAGGGAGAGAAGGTCGAGGAGCCTCGTCTCAGCCTTTTTCAGCTCACCCCTTTTGTAATACCTCACCCCAGCCCTGTAGTATGCCCTGTCCTTAGGCTCACCGCAACCCCCTTTGCCTTTTGGGACGAGAAGTTCAGCTTCTTCTACGTACTTCGGCGGTTCCAAGACCCTGTAGGAGAGGTCCAAATACCTCGCCTCACCCGGGAGGCTGATCCTTTTCGGGGGGAGGAGCTTCGGCTTTTCCTCGGCTATCCTTCCCACCACCCTGACTTTCAGGCTGAACCTCTCCTTGAGATCGCTCCCGAAGGTGAAAAGGACGAAGCTAAAGAGCAGAATGACCTTCCACATGGAGTTCCCCCAGATGGCAGGTGAGGTTCAGCCCTTTGAGGACCGCCCTTTCACCTTCAAGGTCAACCACCGAATAGGAGGCGTTGTCGCAACCAAAGATCCAAAAGTGGGAGAGTCCTATGCCGAGGAGACTGCAGAGCATACACCTTATAGGGACCGTGTGTGAGACTATACCGACCCTCTTCCCCTCGTGCTTTTCTCTTACCTCCCTCAGGAAGTCCGAGACCCTCTCCATCACCTCCCTCAAACTCTCACCTCCTTCGAAGCTTGCCTTTTCAGGGTTCCTTATCCAAGTCTCGAACTCCTCAGGGAACCTTTCTTTAACCTCCTCGACGAGGAGACCAGACCACCTCCCGTGGTCTATCTCCTTTATCCTATCGTCGGGGACGGGTTCTATACCGAGGTGCTTCCCTACTATCTTTGCTGTCTCGAAGGTTCTCTTAAGCGGAGAGGTGTAAAGAACGTCAAGCCCGAGTTTTTTAAGTTCCCTTCCGAGAAGCTCAGCCTGCTCCC
>WFYM01000189.1 GCA_015490115.1 Aquificaceae bacterium | reverse complement strand
GACGACCACGTCCTTCACCTTGTCGGGGAACCTGATCGAGAGCGCCCTCTTCAGTCCGGAGGCGACGGCGTTCGTGTCACCGTAGTTACCGTATACGAAGGGAACTGCAGCTTGGGAGAGGGCGAGCCTCGCGCACCCGGCGGTTCCTATGACTATCGTGTCTTCGGGCTTAGGGAGTGCGGCGTAGAAGATCCTTATAAAGTAAGCCATATAGCATCCCGCACACATGGGGTGTTCCTCGACCAGCTCCTTGAACTGGCCGAGTTGCATCACGTCCACTTCCTTTCCGAACTGACCGAACCTGACGAGGTCAACGTAATCCCTCGGCATGTATCTTTCAAATCCGGGAGATATCCTCACGTACTCCAGACCCATGTCACCACCTCCTTTTAAACTACGGTTTTCTTAGCTTTCTTAACACCGAAGACTTCGTATATCTTCTCCATTATAAGCTCGACGGGGAGGGTCATACCACCGTAGACCCTCGGACCGTCCACGACTATACCGCTGTTCGGAATTACAGCCTTCACTTCCTTAGCGAGCCATCCGACTATGTTGTGTTCCGGGACTATAACAGCCTTCGCCTTTTTGAGGATCTCCCTTATCTCCTGTGCTGGGAAGGGTCTTATGGACTTCACCTTCACGAGTCCAACGGGAAGCCCTTCCATCTCCGCATACCTCTGTGCTTCCCTTCCTTGAGCCGCCGCACACCCGGAAGCTACTATGAACACCTCCGCGTCCGGGTTTACCACCTCGACGAGACCTCCGAGGTAGTGCT
The DNA here is from genome assembly GCA_015490115.1 of Aquificaceae bacterium. GTDB lineage: Bacteria > Aquificota > Aquificia > Aquificales > Aquificaceae > Hydrogenivirga. The sequence continues at coordinate 11,383 of WFYM01000189.1, read as the reverse complement.
TTATCCACTTCCTCGCCCTCTCGTTTGAGGACCAAACCTCCTGTTGCCAGACCGCGTGGATTAGGTAGCTCATGAAGTTGGACTTTTGAACAGGTGCGTCCCTTTGTATCCTTGCGGGAGGTATCTCGCAGTCGGTAGGTGGAACGGGAGCCTTATAAGGATCTCTCGGCGGGAGCTTCATGTCTTCGGGGGGAAGGTCAACGTAGCCCTTCGCGTGGGTGACGAAGAAACCTTCTGTGCATACAGCTACCGGTATGTAGACGTCCACCTTCTCCGAGATAACAAAACCCGCCAATGTAAAGTCGAAGACGTCCTGAGGGTTCTCGGCATGCAGGACTATCATACCGCAGTTCAAGAGGTAGGAGATCTCTATGTTGTCGGGCTGGATGGAGAGGGGGGCGTTTACCACCCTCGTCATAACACCGAGGACAGCGGGTATCCTGTGACCGGGCCATGAGGCTATAGCTTCGAGACCCCTAAGGAGTCCCGGACCGGATGTGGCGGAGAAGGCTCTCGCTCCTCCCCTTACAGCTCCAGCTATGGCGGACATGGCTCCGTATTCTTCCTCAGCCCTGTAGTAGTCTTTCACGTAGCCTTGAGCGTAGAGGTCTCCTACGAGGTGCATCGTCTCGGACTGGGGCGTTATCGGGTAGGCTATGGCTATGTCCACGTTCGCCCTCTTTATGGCTTCCGCAAAAGCCTGAGATCCGGTTATGAACTTCCTCTCCCTCGGAGCTTCAAGTATGAGATACTCAGGGTCGACAACCTTCTGCTCAGGCATGGCACACCTCCTATTCAGTCTCTTCGATCACCTCGCCCCTCCTCGGCATCAGGAGGGCTGCATACTCACCAAAATCGAGAGGAGAAACTGTAGTCCACTCCTCCTTCGGAAGGGAAGGGTTCTCTGGGGGAGGCTTCGGCTCCCACTCTATACCCAGCTCCTTCCTCACCTGAACGAGGACCTCCTTGAACTTCCTTATCTCCTCCGCGTGGACGTCCCTCAAGGAGACCATGGCGTCTTCGTGTCCCATCTCAGCACAGAGGGCTATTGTAAAGCAGTTTGTCCCCGCCCTTATCATCCTGAGGGAGAGGTTAGCGTAGTGGCAGTGGACACCGACGAATATGCAGGCTTCTATCCTGTTGTGGAGTATCGTGAGATTCGGGTGGTTCGGGTTTATCTCAGCTTCGGGATCTATCTTCGGATACTTGGGTCTGTAGTCGGGCATGGGTATTATCCTGCAGTTGGGTATCTCAGCTGCGAGTTCGAGGACAGCTTTTGCCTTTTCCATCGCTGAGGCGTTCCATCCCCAGAGGACTAAGGGTCCGGGGAATATGGTCGGGTTCCTTCTCGTTAACATAGCCTTCGCAGCTTCCCTCATGGCGATCTCTTCGTCGACTATCTCCCCGTAAAGGAGGGCTTTACCCGGTGGCGGCAGATCGACGCCCATGAAGGCACCGGGCGTCGGCATATAACCCACAGGTCCCGGAGTTATGAGCTTCCCCTTTTCCATTCTTTAAGACCTCCGCACTCTTTTCAGAAGGGTAGTCTTAAATGTATAAGGAACATCTTATATTGTCAAGTTATCGGATATGAGCTAAGTCAAAAACGTCGTTTTAGAGGTAAACCACGTTGAACTTGAGGTTCTCCTTCTCTTTGAGAGCCTTCGATACGCTGAGGAAGAGGTCTGCAGCTTCCTCCAACGAGTCGAAAAAACCCACCCTGCATGAGTGGACGGTTATAGCGAAGGGTCTCTCCTCGTTGTTCCTCAGCCTGTATCTCGGTCTGTCCGCTGGATATATGTCAGCGAAGGAGTTTATGGGGTCGAGGTATGCTATCAGCTTCCCGCTTTGGGAGACAGGCTCGAGCATTGATCTTATACCCTCCACTATGTCCCTGACAGCACCGTTGAAGTCTATCTCGGAGCAGACCTTCGACAGGGGAACACCGAACCAGTTGAGATCCTTGTCCGCTTCGAGGAGGTATAGATCTTTACCTTTAGCCTCCTCACACAGAACCTTAAAGACTTTCCCCCACATGGGGGGATATTATACACCCTTTATGGCTTCTAGAAGGCACTCCCTCATGAGTTCTTCGGAAGGGTTACCCACGTCGACTATAAGGTCAAAGTCCTTACCGTAACCCCTCTCTCTTAGCCTATTCATGAGAAGTTTGTATACGTTCTTTAGACCCTCCTTCATGGATATACCTTCCTTGAATATGTAAAGCTCGTCCTCCTCCCTGAAGAAGTTGATCCCGTATTCTTCCGGGTTCTCTATCTCGAAGTCGACGCCTATAGCGTAAGCCTTCCCGTAGTTCAGAGCGCTCTCCTCTGGAAGGTAGTGTCTCGAGTAGCAGCTGAAGGTCACCTCACCGAGGAGCTTCTCGTCGGAGGGGACAGCGACTATGTAGAGCGCACCCTCTTCAGCAGCTTCCCCCTTCTCGTTCCTTCCCCTCAGCTGTATGAAGTAAGTCCAAGACCTCACGGCGCCACCCAGTTGTCCTTGGATATGAGTTCCGCGGGTTCCACCTTCTCTTGAACCTTCTGGGATATCTTGTAGGAGCAGAACTCCGGACCGCACATGGAGCAGAACTTGGCGGTCTTGTAACCCTCTTGGGGAAGGGTCTCGTCGTGGTAAGCCCTCGCAGTTTCGGGATCGATCGATAGCTCGAACTGTCTGTTCCAGTCGAAGGCGTATCTCGCTTTGGACATCTCCAGATCCCAGTCCCTCGCTCCGGGCCAGAACTTGGCTATGTCAGCAGCGTGGGCTGCTATCTTGTAGGCTATCACACCCTGCTTGACGTCCTCCACGTTCGGAAGTCCCAAGTGTTCCTTGGGTGTTATGTAGCAGAGCATGGAGGCTCCCGTCCAGCCTGCTATCGCTGCACCTATCGCGCTCCCTATGTGGTCGTATCCGGGAGCGACGTCGAGGACTAAGGGACCGAGGACGTAGAAGGGGGCTTCGTGGCACCAGATCTGCTGTATCCTCATGTTGAACTCGACCTGGTGTAGGGGTATGTGTCCGGGACCTTCCACCATCACCTGAACGTCGTGCTTCCAAGCCCTCTCGGTGAGTTCTCCGAGGACTTTGAGTTCAGCGAGCTGGGCGTCGTCGGTTGCGTCCTCTATGCAACCGGGTCTGAGGGCGTCTCCAAGGGAAAAGGAAACGTCATACTTTTTGAATATCTCGCATATCTTGTCGAAGTGTTCGTATAGGGGATTTTGCTTTCCGTGTTCCGTCATCCACTGGGCTATGATCGCACCCCCCCTCGAGACTATCCCCATCACCCTGTGCTGGACGAGGGGGAGGTGTTCCCTGAGTATCCCCGCGTGTATGGTCATGTAAGAGACTCCCTGACGTGCCTGCTCCTCTATAACGTCGAGTATGAGGTCTACGGTGAGCTGTCTCACGTCACCTTTTGCCTCCTTCCAAGCTTCGTATATGGGAACGGTCCCTACGGGAACTGTGCTTACCTTAATTATCGCCTCCCTCGTCTCCTTTATAGCTTCTCCCGTGGAGAGGTCCATTATCGTGTCAGCCCCGTATTTTATGGCAACCTTCGCCTTTTCCACCTCCGTCGGTATGTCGGAGGCGAGTCCCGAGTTCCCTATGTTGGCGTTCACCTTCACCCTCGAGTTTATACCTATGCACATGGGTTCGAGGTGAAGGTGGTTTATATTGGCTGGGATTATCATCCTTCCCCTCGCCACCTCTTGGCGGACGAACTCAGGATGGAGACCTTCTCTCCTCGCTACATATTCCATCTCCTCGGTGATTATGCCCTGACGGGCGAGGTGCATCTGGGTTTTATTCTTAAACTTCTTCCTCTTCTCTACCCACTCAGCCCTCAGCATCCCGCTTCCTCCTGCTCAACGTTTTAAAAAATTAATAACCCTGCGGTCGAAGGACAATATGATTTTTATCCCTCAAAACGGGAGGGTGAGAAGAGGTCGAAGTATCTCGACCTCACACCCTTCTCGATGAGGTCAAGGACCATCTTTGCGCTGATGGGCGCCCAGAGTATACCGTTCCTGTGGTGACCTGTGAGGGTCGCGAAGTTCTCCCCAGCTTCGAACACAGGCTTCCCGTCAGGTGTGGCTGGCCTGAAGCCAACCTTCACATCGATAAGCTCCGCCTCACCGAGGGAGGGCATGACCCTTACAGCTCCGTCTATTAAGGTCCCCACCCCTTTTAGGTTGTTCCTCGTGTCGAAGCCGGCCTCCTCCGAGGTAGCTCCTATGAGAAGGAAACCCTCCTTAGGAATTATGTAAGACGCCTTCGAGTAGCAGACCTTCTTCGGCTCCGGACCTTTTACCTTGAGTATCTGCCCCTTCACGGGGAAGACAGGGAGCTTAAGGAGAGACTTGCTCCAAGAACCCGTCGCGAAAACGAAGAAGTCCGCACTATATCTGTCCTTTAGCCCTTTTACCGATTCGACTCTTGAGTTCCTCCTTTCCACCTCCACCACCTCGTCCACAACGATCCGGACCCCGAGGTTCCCGACACCTATCAGGAGCGCGTCCATCAGCTTCTCAGCGTCCACGTTCCCCTCCTCGTGGTGGAGAACGCCCCCTTCCACCTTCTCCGAGATGGCAGGCTCTATATTTCTTAGATCACCTTTTTCTAAAGTTTCCACCTTCAGACCCATCCTTGAGTAAACCTCAGCCCTCTTCCTTATTAGCTCCATCTCCTCCTCGTCAACGCCGAGCCTCAGTATCCCCTCCTTCTCGAAGAAGACCTTTATCTTTGAGACCTCCTCGATCCTGCTGACGTAGTCGGGGTAGAGCCTGAGGTTCTCCAAGGAAAATTCGAGGAGTTCCCCCTCCAAACCTTCAGAGAGGGGTGCGAGCATACCCCCCGCCACCCAAGATGCTCCCTCCTCGTAGTTCCTCGTCACGACGGTCACCTTCTTTCCAGCTAAGGCAAGCTCGAAAGCTGTTGAAAGACCTACGATACCGCTCCCGACGATTAAGATATTCATAAGTTTAATATAAAACGATGAGCGCCCTCGGAATAGTAGGGTTCGCCTTTTTGTGTTACCTCCTCGGCTACCTCGTTTACTCGAGGTATTTGGCTTCGAAGGTCTTCGCCTTGGACGAGAACAGGAAAACACCGGCTCACGAGTTTAAAGACGGTGTCGACTACGTCCCGACGAACAAGTGGATCCTCCTCGGTCACCACTTCACCTCCATAACGGGGGCTGGTCCGATAGTGGGTCCGGCTATAGCTGTCATATGGGGCTGGGTCCCCGCGCTCCTTTGGGTGGTCCTCGGGGCTGTCTTCATAGGTGCTGTCCACGATTTCGGAGCTTTGGTTACCTCCGTGAGGCACAAGGGAAGGTCAATAGGGACGATACTCGGGGAGTACGCGGGTGAGAGGGCGAGGGTCCTATTCCTTTTGCTGATCTTGGCTTTGGCTATACTTGTGAACGCTGTCTTCGCATACGTCATAGCCCTTTTGTTTACTAAATACCCGACGAGCGTCATACCCGCTTGGGCTATAGTCCCCCTCGCTGTCGCCTTCGGATACTCGGTCTACAGGTTCAAGGTGAACTTCCTGATACCCACGGGTGTATTCCTCGTGCTTCTCTACCTTTCCATGATCGTGGGGAGCGCTTACCCCGTAGATGTGAAGCCGTTAGCAAAACTTCTCGGTCTCGACCCCATAATGCTTTGGATAATCGTCCTATTCACCTACACCTTCTTCGCCTCAGCCCTTCCCGTCTGGGTCCTCCTCCAGCCGAGGGACTTCCTGAACGGTCTCCAAGTTATAATCCTCCTGATACTCATATACGTAGGGGCTGTTGTCTCGAACCCTAAGGTGGTAGCACCAGCTTTTAACCCAAGCCCGGAAGGTGCGCCTCCCATATTCCCCTTCCTCTTCATAACGATAGCTTGCGGGGCGCTCAGCGGTTTCCACGCTTTGGTATCTTCCGGGACCTCCTCGAAACAGCTCTCTTCCGAAAAGGACGCGAGAACGGTAGGCTACCTCGGTTTCCTAGGTGAGAGTTCCTTGGCGACAGCTGTCATAGTCGCCTGCACAGCGGGGATAGCCATGGTCTCAGCGGGTAAGTTCGAGGAGCTTTACAGCTCTTGGGCTTCCATAAAGAAGTCCGCGATCCCCGCTGTCGTCGAAGGGGGAGCGAACCTCATCTCCTCCCTCGGTATAGACCCTGAGCTTTCGAGGACCTTCGTAGCTACCTTGATAGTCCTCTTCGCAGCGACCACGATGGACACGAGCGTGAGGATCCAAAGATACATACTGAACGAGCTTGGTGTTATATACAGGATAGGTCCCTTGAGGAACAAGTGGTTCTCATCGGGGATGGCTGTAGGGACATCGATGGCTCTCGTCCTCGCGAAAGAAGGCGGGAAAGGGGGACTCCTCTTTTGGCCTGTTTTCGGAGCTGCCAACCAGCTCCTTGCGGGTCTCGCCCTGCTCGTTACATACCTATACCTCAGAAGTGAGAAAAGACCGACCCTACCGATACTCCTTCCCCTCCTGCTCGTTCTCCTGATCACCTCGACAGCCATGTTTCTGAACATGACGAACAACCTGAGCAAGGGTGACTACCTGCTCGCCTCCGTCAGCGGTGTGATCCTGCTACTTGAAGTGGCTATAATCCTCGAAGCTGTAAAGGTCCTCAGGGCTGAAGAGGTCAGGACTTGAAGCTGAAGGAGATCCTCCAAGAGTTTTACAGGCTAAAGTTCGGGCAGGTTATGGGAAGGGAAGCTGACAAACTGGAGGAGGTCTTCCTCTTCTTCGTTTTCTCCGACTACTTCGGTATACCCAACCCTTACAGGATCCTCTTCCTCGAAGCTTATCCCGAACTTCTCGAGGAGTTCCACAGGTGGCACAGGAGGATGGGTCTTTCCACATCACCCTTGGAGTGGATAAGGTGCTGTTAAGTTCCTATAATAGAAAGTAAGGAGGAAGGAAGATGCCGTTCATAGGGAACATATCGCTTCCTGAGCTTCTCGTCATCCTCGCCATAATCCTCGTCCTCTTCGGAGCTTCGAGGCTCCCGGAAGCCGGGAAGGCTCTCGGGGTGGGTATAAGGAACTTCAAGAAGGCTCTCTCCGGAGAGCTTGAAGAGGAGGAGAAGAAGATAAAAGAGGTAAAAGCTGAAGAGGTGAAGGAGGAGAAGGAGGAGACCAAGGAGGCTAAAGCCGGTTAGACCTTTTCGCTTATTAGGATGACTACCTCACCCTTCAGCTCACCTCTTTTACTTATCTCCTCTATAACCTCCGAGACGGAACCCCTTATATACTCTTCGTGGATCTTCGTAAGCTCCCTCGCAACGCACACGCTCACCTCACCGAAGACCTCCCTTACCAGCTGGAGGGTCTTCAAAACCCTCTTCGGTGACTCGAAAAGTATGACCGTAGCCTCCTGACAAGTCTTTAGCTCCTCTAAGAAGCCTCTCGTCCCCTTCTTGGGCGGGAAGCCGGCAAAGAGGAACCTGTCGGTCGGAAGTCCCGACCCGACGAGGGCTGTCGTCACAGCGGAGGGACCGGGAAGGACCTCGACCTCAACCCCTTCCTCTATACACCTCCTTATGAGCCTGTATCCGGGGTCGGATATGGCGGGTGTCCCAGCGTCGGTGACGAGGGCAACCTCCTCCTTTTCTAAGACCTTCATTATCTTCGGTATCTGCTTCTCCTCCTTAGGCTCGTAGTAGCTGATCAGCTTCTTCCCCTTTATGTTGTAGTGGTTGAGGAGTATTAGTGTCCTCCTCGTGTCCTCGCAAGCTATGTAGTTCACGGATCTTAGGACCTCCAAAGCCCTCAGAGTTATGTCCTTTAAGTTCCCTATGGGGGTCGGGACCACGTAGAGTTTCCCCATCAAGTCTCCTCGAATAGGGCTGTGGAGAGATACCTCTCACCCCCGTCGGGGAAGACGGTAACTATAACAGCCTTTTCACCCCTCTCGGACAACTCCCTCGCTATCTTGACACACGCTGCGAGAGCCGCACCCGAAGACTGACCGACGAAGAGGGATTCTTCCTTGACGAGCCTCCTCGCCCACTCGTAAGCCTCCTCTGTCTCGACGAATATGGTCCTGTCGAGGAGGTTCTCGTCGAATATGCCGGGCTTTATCGAACTCTCTATGTGCTTCAGACCCTCTATCCCGTGGAAGGGGTGGGCTGGCTGGACCCCTATTATCTGAACGTTTTGGTTGTATACTTTTAGCCTCCTCCCTGTCCCCATAATCGTTCCCCCGGTCCCTATACCCGCTACGAAGTGGGTGACCCTGCCTTGGGTCTGGTTCCATATCTCTATGCCCGTGGAGTAAAAGTGGGCTTTCCAGTTCGCCGGGTTGTTGTATTGGTCGAGGTAGACGTATTTCTCCGGGTTCCTTTCAACGAGGTCCCTCACGAAGAGTATAGCCCCGTCCGTCCCCTCGAGGGGATCGGTCAGGTATATCTTCGCTCCGAAGGCTCTTATTATCCTCTTCCTCTCCTCGCTCACGTTCGCGGGCATCGCAAGTTCCACAGGGACTCCGAGGGCTGAACCCACCATGGCGAGGGCTATACCCGTGTTCCCAGAGGTCGCGTCTATTACAACCTTCCCCTCTTTTATCAACCCCTTTTCTATAGCGTCGAGGAACATGCTGAGGGCTGGTCTGTCCTTCACCGAACCTCCCGGGTTGAAGCCCTCGAGCTTCGCGTATATCTCCACATCCGGGGAGACGTCCTTAGGTATCACCTTGGAGAGCTTGACGAGGGGTGTGTTCCCGACGAGGCTGAGGACCGAGCTTCTCAGCTTCCTGTAAGGCTCGTCGTGCTGTCCGAGGACCCACATCTACTTCCCTTTACTTATCACCAGTATGGAGGAGGGTCTCTTTATCCTGAGGGCTACCATCTCGAGGACCCTGAAGACGTGGTTCATGTTCGAAGTCTCAACGTAAGCGACGCTGATATCCTGAGCTATTACGAGGTCGAAGTTCTGGGGACCTGCTGAGACGAGTAGGGCTTTGTTTTCGGGGACTATGGGGGTTTGGAGGACGTCGTCTACTATCTTCTTTATCTGCTCTATCTCGAGGAGTCCCGAGTTGTCGTGCATGCGGTTCAGCTGGAAATACTGCTTCGGGTTCACGATCAGGTAGTAGTTACCGTAAAAGCCGAGTTCCACAAGCTTGGAAATGCCCGCCATGACGTCGTTGAAGGCGTTCCCGACAACGTTCCAGTCGCTCATGGACATCTTGTTTATACCTTCAGCGGTCATGAGACCCTCAAGACCCAAGTTCTTGTTCCCGAGGAGTATGAGGGTATCCTCGGCGACAGCTGTTGCAACAGCCGCGGCGACAGCGTTCGAGGTGTCTATGGGCATGTTGAACTGCCTGTAGTATTCGAGGTCCCTCCAGGATATGACGAAGTCCTTGTATATAGTAGGTATCGGTATGTGCTTTCTCACACCAGTCCTTATAGGCTCGCAGGTCTCGTACTCTTGACCGGGCTTTATCTCGCATACCCCCGGCTCCATACCGTAGATCACGTCGTAGGAGACCATCTGGTGACCAGGACCTATGGGTCCGAACACGGGGACGAACTTCCTGCAAACGAGTGTGCTTTTCGCAGCTTCGACTACCGCCTTCTCTATCTGCTTCCACTCCTCAGCTGAGAGGGGCGACTCCTCCCTTCCGAGAAAGTCCATGCTCTTCCCTCCTGAGTTCTTCTGTGTTAATTATAAAGGGAGGGTGAGCTATGGTGGTCCTTCTTCTTAACCTCCTCGTGGCGTTAGCCTTCGGCATGAACCTTGTAAAGGTCACGGAGAACGTCTACATGGCGAAGGGAGCTTACGGGCTTCCCTCGAAGGAAAACAGGGGTTTTATGTCCAACTCTTACGGGATCCTCACAAGAGAGGGATGGGTAGTCATAGACACACTTTCAACTCCCGAGCTTGCTAAGGAGTTCATGGAGGCTCTAAAGAGAGTAAAAGAGGCACCGATCCTTTACGTCATCATCACCCACTACCACATGGACCACTGGTTCGGCATATCCGCCTACAAGGAAGCCGGAGCCAAGGTCATAGCCCACAAGAATTTGAAGGAGTTTTACGATGAAGGCTTCGCGGATATGGTCCTCGAAGCTATAAAGGAGAGCTTCCCCGGAGTCTTCGACAACGTCAAACTCGCTCCACCTGACGTCGTCGTCGACAGCAGGGTGAAGCTGAGGGTAGGCAAGAAGATAATAGAGATAATACCCATGACACCGGCCCACACGAACACGGACCTCGTCGTGAAGCTCGACGGTATACTCTTCGTAGGGGACCTCGTCTCCTACAAGAGGATACCCTTCTTAGGCGACAGGAACGTAGCTACCAAGAGGTGGCTCGAGGTCCTCGAAAGGATAAAAAAGATGAAGCCAAAGCTCATACTCGGGGGTCACGGGGATCCGATGGACGTCAGAGCTGTTGACTGGACGAAGAGCTATATAACTTACGTGAGGGAAAATGTGAGGAAGCTGAAGGAGGAGGGTCTCTTCGTGGACGAGATAAAGGAAGCTTTAAAGGACTCACCCTTCAAAGATTCTTACATGTATGAAGAGTTCCACATGAGGAACGTCTACAGCGTCTTTAACGAACTCGACATGGAGCTTTAGAGGAGGTGGACTGTGGAGAGGCTGAGTGAGGACCAGATAAAGGAAAAGCTTTCGAAGCTCGAAGGCTGGTCCCTCGAAGGAAGCTACATAGTCAGAGAGTTCCAAACTAAAAACTGGAAGACGACCATCTTCGTGGTGAACGCCATAGCTTCACTCGCTGAAGCCATGTGGCACCATCCGGACCTTGAGGTTGGCTTCAAGAGGATCAAAGTTAAGCTCACAACCCACGAGGCGGGAGGTTTGACCGAAAAGGACTTTAAGCTCGCCGAGGAGATAGAGAGGACGGTGAGAGAAATACTCAAGCACTAAAAACGCTTGAACCCGAGCCGAACCTTAACATAAAATCTCAAAGGGGGGGATGGTAATGAGGATAATAAAAACCCTTGTGGTAGCTGTAAGTTCCATATTCATGATCGTGGCGTGCGGACCAGTGGAAGCCACACCGGACATGACCCTCTCCGTCACACCTTCCGACATCTCCTTTACCGATACCTCTCAAACCGTCAGCACAAGTACGGATAGTTTGGTAATATCCGTAGTAACGGGTGAAGGAACACCCGCGGTGGGTGTTATCGTTTACGCCTCCACGGATCCTTTCTGGATAAACAACGACTTGGTTTGGTTCCCGGACTGCCCCAACAGGAACACATGCTCCTGCACCACCGACAGCTTCGGAAAGTGCATTATAAGGGTATCGTACAAACACGGGGGAGGGCTTCAATACGACGCGGATATTGTGGTCTACTCGGGGGCGTTATCTCAAGTAGTCACGATAAGCGT
>WFYM01000188.1 GCA_015490115.1 Aquificaceae bacterium | reverse complement strand
CCTTTGGAGGGGTGGAGTCGGTCCGAAAGGGAGCGTCGTCGCCTTTTCCGCCATATGCACCCACCAGCTCAGCTTCCCGAAAAAGGAATACAGCCTGATCAACTACTACCCTGAAGGGAAGGTCTCGAAGCTCGTGGGGAGGGACAAAGTGATCCAGTGTTGCGCCCACATGTCCGCCTTCGATCCCGAAAGGGGCGGTAAGGTGATAGAGGGTCCCGCACCTTCTCCCCTTACCGCGATAGTCCTTTCCTACGAAGACGGCAAATTCTACGCCCTCGGGACCTTAGGAGAGGAGGTCTTCGAGGACTTCTTCGACGCTTACAGGTCCGAGCTTAGGAAGATTTACGGATCTACGAGGAGGGCGAAGGAGCTTGTAGACTCCTGCGTAGTCCTCGAGATGGAGAAGTATACGGAGGAGGTGGTGAGGTGCTGATGAGCTTTCTTCTGATTTTTCTTCTCCTTGCATGCCCGTCCTTGAGAGCCGGTGAGGTCCTGAAGGCTGTCTTCGACTGTGCGACGGGAGATCTCGATTGGGTGAGCCTCAGACTATCCCTTATAAAGAAAACCGCGGAGACTCTTCTGAGGGAAGGAAAGGATTACCGCTTCGTAGTCACCATCCACTCCCACTGCATACAGATAGTAAACGGGGACCTCTCCAGAGTTCCGCGGGAAAAGGCTAAGAAGATAGAGTTCATCCAGAGCCAATTGAGGACCCTCAAAGAGATATACAACGTCGATATAAAAGCCTGCAGGATAGCCATGGAGAGGGGAAAGGTTTCAAAAGTTCCCGAGTTCGTGGAGACGGTCCCGAACAGCTGGGTAACGCTCATAGAGTTGCAAAATTCGGGCTTTGCCTTCGTTCCTTTCTGAGGCTAAATTAATAGAGTGTTTGTCCGTATAGTATAATTCGAGAGGGGGGGAAGGTATGAGGTGGTTAGGGATAATTCTTGTAGCTATTGGTCTTTCCTTCGCCTTCAGGGTGACCCAAGGGATCGACGAAGCCCAAAGGGCTGTAGTTAAAGCCTTCCAAGTCGGGGCGAGGGACAAGGCTCCTTACCTATACGCGAAGACGAAGGGCTACAAGGAGATATCCGCCATACTAGCTTCGGAGGCGGACGACGTTGGTTCCAAGGTCTTCGCCATAAGGACGATGAACTTAGCTTCCAAGGCGATAACCGCAGCTTTCGTAGGAGCTGAGGAGCTAACGCCCATAGAAGCACCTCCGAAAGTAAGAGGTGAGTTCCAGCTTGTGGACATCGAGGAGATAAGGGACAGGCTCGAGTTTTTGAGGAACAACAGGGGTATGAACTGCTCCCCTAAGGAGCTTGGAAGGGCGGAAGCCTTCTACGACGCCCTCGTCTACGAGCTTTCCAAGGAGGAGCCGAACTCAGCTCTGGTCCTCAGGTTCTACAACGAGGCGAACACGGTGAGCAGGATAGCGGAGAGCAAGCTCAAAGTAGCTATGGAGAACGAGCTTGAGTGCTACACGGGAGTCAAGAAAGTCGTAGAAGCTCCCCCACCTCCACCCGAAAAGCCACCGAAGGTTGTAGAAAAGCCGAAGGAGAAGAAGCCGAAGCTCGTAGAGGAACCACTCAAGATAACAGCGAGGATACACTTCGACTTCGACAAATACAACATAAAGAGGGAGTACATACCTATACTGAACGAGGTGGTAAAGACCCTTAAGGAAAACCCCTTCGTCAAGGTAAGGATAGAAGGATATACGGACATAATAGGTCCCAAGGAATACAACGTGAGGCTCGCATACAAGAGGGCTATGTCCGTGAAGAACTACCTCGTGAAGCACGGTATACCCGAAGAGAAGATAGAGATAGTGGGCTTCGGCAAAGAGAGGTTCATAGCTACCAACGAAACGAGCATAGGCAGGCTCACGAACAGGAGGGTGGAGTTCATAGTGATAAGGATCCAAGAGGAGTAATGTCCGAGATCTTGATGGGGGTCTCCTGTGCGGGGCTGAAAGCTTCGGGAGACCCCGACGTCTTAGTCGTCCTTCTCCCGAAGACCTGTCAAGCTTCCTTCCTTTTTACCGACAACCACTTCAAGTCAGGCTCTATCCTTTACTCCCAGAAGGTATTCAGAAAGAAGGGTAAGTTAAGAGCCTTCGTTGTGAACAGCGGTAACGCGAACTGCGGAACGGGTAAGGAGGGTGAGGTTAACGCAAAGAGGGTGGCTGAAAGGGTAGCTAAGAAGCTGGAAATAGACCCGGAAGAGGTCCTCGTCTTCTCGACTGGGGTGATAGGGAAACCCTTACCCATGGAGAAGGTCCTTTCGGCTGTAGAGGAGGCTTGCTCGGATCTCAAGCCCTTCGACCTCGAGTTAGCCTCCCGGACTATAGGGACTACCGACAGGTTCCCCAAGTTCGGGAAAGCTAAGGAGGGAAATATCGAAGTCTTCGGATTTGCGAAGGGAGCTGGCATGATAGACCCCTCCATGGCGACTATGCTCGCCTTTGTGTTCACTAACGCGAAGCTAAGTAAAGAGGAGCTTACCCCCCTCCATAGGGAGGTGTGCGAGAGGACCTTCAACTCGATAACGGTGGACGGTTGCAAAAGCACGAACGACAGCTTCGGTCTTATTGCCCTCGGAGAGGTCGAGGCTGATACGGGAACCCTGAAGAGGCTCCTCGAGGAGGTCTCCCTCCACCTCGCTAAAAAGATAGTGGAGGACGGGGAGGGTGCGACGAGGATCATAAAGGTGACCGTGAAGGGAGCCTCGCTCAAAATAAAGGCTAAGGAGATAGCGAGAGCCGTCGCAAGCTCCCTCCTCGTGAAGACGGCTGTCTACGGGAGGGACCCCAACTGGGGCAGGATACTCGCAGCTGCGGGAAGCACCGAGTTCCCCTTTGACCCCTTCAAGGTAAAGGTATACATAGGTGGACACCTCCTCTACGACGGGAAGCCATGTCCTGAGGCTGAAAAGGAAGCGAAGAGGCATATGGAGGAGGAGAAGGAGGTGGATATAACGGTCGACCTCGGGGAAGGGAGCGAGGTCTGGACTTACTACTCCTCCGACTTAGGTTATGAGTATATTAGGATCAACGCAGAGTATAGGACGTGAGGTGGGCTATGAGAGGATTCCTCGAAGCTCTCCCCTTCCTCATATTCATAGCCCTCTTCATAGCCCTCGCTTTCGGTGGAAACCTCCTCAAATACATAGGAGGTCTTGCCATGGTCTTTTCTCCTATAGTAGTCCTTGTAATCCTCGGGATAATCTTCCTGATAGCCGCTGTCAAGATAATTCCAGAATACGAGAGGGCTGTCGTCTTCAGGCTCGGTAGGGTGATAGGTGCGAAGGGACCGGGTCTCATAATAATAATCCCTGTGATCGATAGGATAGTGAGGGTCTCCTTGAGGACTGTCACCCTCGACGTCCCGACGCAGGACATAATCACGAGGGACAACGTTTCCGTTCAGGTAGACGCGGTAGTTTACTTTAGGGTTGTCGATCCCGTAAAAGCCATAGTCGAAGTGGAGGACTACCTCTACGCCACCTCCCAGATAGCCCAGACCACTTTGAGGAGCGTGTGCGGTGAGGCTGAACTCGACGAACTCCTCTCCCAAAGGGAGAAGATAAACTTAAAGCTCCAAGAGATCATAGACAGGCAGACGGACCCTTGGGGGGTGAAGGTTGTCGGCGTTGAGCTGAAGAAGATAGACCTTCCCGACGACCTCAGGAAGGCGATAGCCCGTCAGGCCGAGGCGGAAAGGGAGAGGAGGGCGAAGATAATATCCGCCGAGGCGGAATACCAAGCTGCCCAAAAGCTCCTCGAAGCTGCGAAGATACTCTCGACGGAACCGATAGCTATACAGCTGAGGTATCTTGAAACCCTCCACACTATAGGTCTCCAGAACGCTAAGATGGTTGTCTTCCCCTTCCCCTTCGAGTTTGTGGAGCTTTTGGGGAAGGGGAAGAAGGGTTCAGAGAGTAGAACCGGTTAGCATACTTCGGAGCTTCTCGGAGCTACCTTCTTCAAGAACGCCCCTTCTGTGGATCCTCTTTTCCACCCTCTCGGGTTTCAGAGTCTCGATGATGAACTCCATAGCCCTGTGGGCTTTCGAGTGGTCACCGCATGTGTAGACGTCCACAGTGGCGAGTCCGTGTTCAGGCCAGGTGTGGATCGATATGTGGGACTCAGCGAGGAGGACGACTCCCGTAGCCCCGTGGGGTTGGAACTGGTAGTAGTGGGAGGATATCTTGGTTAGGTTGGCGGTCCTGACTGCTGTCTCGAGGAGGTCTCTTATGTCCTCAACGCGGTCTATCCTCTCCGCCTCCACCCCGTAAAGGTCCGCTAGGATATGCAGTCCGAGGGTCTTTGCCATTTCCTGTCCTCCCTCGAGAAGTTTTTGAAGAGTTTGAGCAGAATGAAGCACCTCATGATGAAACACCTCCTTGGAAGCAAATACATAGTATAATCGTTTTCTGTGAAAAAGACAAGAAGACGAAGGGATCTGAGACCTACCCCCTCTATAGTTAAAAACGCCCTCTTCAACATTTTGGGAGATCTGGAGGGGCTTCTCTTCGTGGACCTGTTCGCCGGAACGGGTCAGATAGGCATCGAGGCTGAAAGTAGGGGTGCAAAGGTCACCTTCGTCGAGAAAGACCCTATAAGGGCGAGGGAGATAAGGAAAAAAGTGAAAGGTAAGGTCATCGTGGGAGACGCCTTAAAAATTATAGAAAGGCTACCCTTCCAGCCCGACGTTGTCTTCGCTGACCCTCCTTACTCTTACACCGAGTATGAGAAGCTGATAGAGAGGGTCCTAAGAGTCTTAAAGCCGGGTGGTGTCTTCGTCCTCGAACACGAAAAGAAGAAAAGGTTCGGAGCTGAAGAGGAGAGGGTGTACGGGGATACGGTCCTCTCAATTTGGAGGAAGGAGGTATGAGGAAGGCGGTATACCCGGGGACCTTCGACCCGCCCCACCTCGGACACCTCGACATAGTGGAGAGGAGCCTGAAGATATTCGACAAGGTAGTTGTGGCTGTCGCCGTAAGACCGAGAAAAGAAATTCTTTTTTCAACCGAGGAGAGGGTTGAGATGTTCAGGAGGATGGTGGAGCATCTCGGAGACAGGGTTGAGGTAAAGAGCTTCGACTCGCTCCTCGTGGACTTCATGAGGAGGGAGGGTATAGGGACCGTTGTGAGGGGGGTGAGGCTCTTTACCGACTTCGAATACGAGCTTCAGATAGCGCTCACGAACTTCAAGCTCGCAGGTGTCGAGACCGTCTTCATGATGCCCTCTCAAGAATACATACACATAAGCTCTACCATAGTGAAGGACATAGCCTCTTACTGCGGAAACCTGAAGGGCATAGTCCACCCTTACGTGGAGGAGAAGCTGAGGGAGAAGTTCGGATGCGGACCTTCCTGATAGGACTCTTTGCCTCTTTGAGCTTCGGCGGTCCCCTGTGCGTAGAGCTTGTTAGAGACCCCTACAGGGATCCATACCTCTCCTTCGCGGTCCTAAGGACCGTAGAGAGGGCTGCCCTCGAGAGCGGGAGGGGTCTCTCCTGCGGTGATGGTTCCGAAGCTCTGAAGGTGGAGATAGTTCGCTTCGAGGAGAGACCGATAGCCTACACCCCGGAGCAGAGGGTGAGCGCCTACACCCTCCGCATAACCTTAAAGTTCACGATGAGGGACAGGTCCTTTTCCGTAACGAGCGTTGTTCCTTACTCTTTGCCGACGGGAGGTCTCGGGGACATACCGAGGAGGAGAGCCATAGACGACGCCCTCGACAAGATATATTTGAATATACTTAAGAACCTGAGGAGGTGAGAGCTATGCTGATAAACCTCGAAACCACGAAGGGTGTTGAGGAGGTAAGGAAAAAGCTGGAAGAGAGTGCAAAGGCGAGGGGCTTCGGGGTCCTCAGCGTCCACGAGGTTACGAAGATACTCGAATCGAAGGGCTATCCCATAGACTACCCCTGCGTTATAGTTGAGGTGTGCCAGCCGAGTTCCGCGAGCGAGGTCCTCTCAAAGAACCCGTTTATATCAACAGCCATGCCCTGCAGGATAGCGGTCTTCGAGAAGGAGGGAAAGACGGTCCTTAGCACGATCGCACCCACCGATATGGTGAGGATGTATAACGAGCCTGAGCTTGAAGACCTCGCAAAGAAGGTGGAGGAGCAGATAAAGGAGATAATGGAAGAAGCTGTTAGATGACGGATGAGAGGTTCATGTCCTTAGCCCTCCTTTTGGCGAGGAGGAGGAAGGGTCTCACCCACCCGAACCCAACCGTAGGAGCTGTAGTGGTAAAGAAGGGGGAGATAGTGGGTTTAGGGTGGCACGAGGGGGCTGGAAAGCCCCACGCGGAGGTGGTAGCCTTAGAGCAGGCTGGAAAAGAGGCTAAAGGATCTACCCTCTACGTCACCTTAGAACCATGCCCCCACCACGGGAGGACACCCCCTTGCACCGAAGCTATCCTGAGGTCCGGGGTGAGCAGGGTTGTAATAGCCACCTTGGATCCTAACCCTCAAGTTTCCGGGAGGGGTGTTGAGAGACTAAGGTCGGAAGGGGTCGAGGTGGAGGTGGGTGTGTTGGAAGAGGAGGCGAGGCTCCTGAACGAGGACTTTTTTAGGTTCATAACATCGGAGAGACCCTACGTCACCCTAAAACTCGCCCAGACCTTAGACGGTAAGGTAGCCACCCTCTCTGGGGACAGCAAGTGGATAACGTCTTTGGAGAGCAGGAGGGTAGCCCACAGGCTGAGGTCGGAAGCCACAGCTGTCCTCGTCGGGATAACGACGGTCCTCAGCGACGATCCGCAGCTCACGGTAAGGCACATACCTATGAAGAAAAAGGTCCTGAGGGTCGTCATAGATCCGGACCTGGAGATTCCCCCCGACTCCAAGGTCCTCGACACGAGAGAGGGAGAAACCTTACTCGTTCACTCGGCTGACTCCGGAAAGGCGGAGAAGTTAAAAGAGATGGGTGTTGAGACGCTCAGGATGGAGAAGATAGACCTCAAGGAGCTTCTGAGATATCTGAAGAGAAGGGGTGTCCTCCACCTCCTCGTTGAGGGGGGAGCGTATACGGTGACCCAGTTCTTAAAGGAGAGGCTCTTCGACAGGATAGTCATATTTCAGGCTCCCAAGGTCCTCGGTGAAGGCAAGGGGATAGGGGACATAGGGGTGAGCAGTGTAAAGGAGGCTTTGAAGTTAAAACTCAGGAGAGAGATAAAACTTGGGGACGAGAGGGTCTTCGAGTTCGTTCCGGAGGAAGGAAGGAGGCTAAGATGGTAAGTTGGGTGAGGCTGAAAAGGTCAAAGATAAAGGTCTTCGGCGAAAAAACGAAGGTCCTCATGAAAGGTATGACAGCTTCGGAAGAACACACCCACTTCCTTCAGGGTATGCTCACGAACGACGTCAAGAGCTTAAAGCCCGGAACCTTCAACTACAACCTTTGGCTCAGGCAAAACGGTCAGCCCGTAGGAGACTTCTTCGTTTACAGATTTGAGGACCACTTCCTCCTCGACACGGAGCTACCTTCGAGCTTCGTTATAGAGGAGTTCCAAAAGCTAAAGCTCTCTTTAAGGGTCTATTTTGAAGATATAACTGAGGGAACAGACCACATATTCCTCTTCGGCGAAGGCTCAAAAGAGTTCGTAAAGGAGAGCTTCGGCTTCGAGCTTAAAGATTTCGAGTTCAGAGGTCTGGGAGATCTTTTTGTAGCTAAAAACTCCATCAGACTGAAGGCGGAGGGCTACGACCTCGTAGGGGACCTCTCGAGGGTCGACCTCCCGAAGGACTCGGAGGTCTCAGAGGAGGAGTTCGAGGACTTGAGGATAAAAAACTGCGTCCCTAAGATAGGGAAGGAGCTGAGGGAGGGCTTCTCACCCTTGGAGGCTGGAGTACTCAGTTACGGGATCAGCATGACGAAGGGTTGCTACGTTGGTCAGGAGGCGGTGGCGAGGGTCTACTACAGGGGGAGGACTCCGAGGGTACTCGTCAGACTTGTGCCGGAGGGAGAGGTGTCCGAAGGAGAGGAGATACTCTCGGGGGAGAAGAAGGTGGGTGTTG
>WFYM01000187.1 GCA_015490115.1 Aquificaceae bacterium | reverse complement strand
TCCTTAGGTTACAGACCCACGAGGTGGGTGGAGGTGGGTCTTTCCTTCTCCTCCACGGAGAACGAGGTGGTAGGCTTCGAGGAGGGGAAGGTTTCCCTCAGGAGGGCCGGGCTTTTTCTGAGGGCTGAAGTAAGGGACGACCCCGTAAACCCGAAGAATATACGCCACGGGAGTTTGAGCTTCAGCTACGCTTGGGGAAAAAGGAACTACTACAGGATCATCGGGAACGTTTTTTTCTTGAGGGAAATCACGCCGAGGCTTTCCGCCAACTTGAGGATCGCGGGCGGTCTCGTCGGAAGAGATGCACCTATCTTTGACCGCTTCTTCTTGGGGGGTCTCAGGGACATGAGGGGATACGACTTCGAGGTGATAGGTTCACCTTCAGGTGGAAGGAGCTTCCTCTTTTCGAGGGGGGAGCTTGTGGTTTCCCTCAGGGAACCCTTCAGGTTAGCCCTCTACACGGACGCGGGGTCAGTGGGAGACACGTTGGGTGAGAGTTTGAGGAGCTTAAAATACGACGCCGGCTTTGCCGTCGGGGTCGGATCTCCCGTCGGCTTCGTTAGGGTAGACTTCGCCTTCCCCCTCTCGAGGATACCCGAACCTACCCCCCCTTTCAGGGTCTATCTATCAATTGGGTTTGTTTACTGAGGATCTCCTGAAGGTAGCTCAGGATCTCCTCCCTTATGTCCTCACGCTTTAGGGCGAACTCCACGATCGTTTTTATGTAGTCGACGGGGTTTCCCGTGTCGTAGACCTTCCCCTCTACCTTGTAGGCGTATATCACCTCCTCCTCGAGGAGCAGTTTCATAGCGTCGGTCAGCTGTATCTCTCCCCCCTTTCCGGGCTTCGTTTCCCTTAGCTTGTCGAATATGCGGGGGGTGAAGACGTATCTTCCCACTATGGCGAGGTTGGAGGGAGCCTCCTCCGGAGAAGGTTTTTCGACGAGGTCCTCGACTATGTAGATGTCTTCTTCTATTCTCTTCACCTTGGCTATGCCGTATTTGCTCACCTCCTTCTCTTCCACCTCGTGGAGGGCTATCACGCTCTTTCCGAACCTGTAGTGGGCTTCTATCATCTTCTCTATTACCTCCCTTCCCCTTTCGAGGATAATGTCCCCTAAGGAGACGAGGAAGGGTTCGTTGCCGACAGCAGGCTCAGCTGTCAAGACCGCATGACCGAGTCCGAGCTGTTCCTTTTGCCTGAGGTATATGGGGTTTATCATGTGGCTTATTTCTTTTATGTTTTCGAGGACATCCTCTTTACCTGCTTCTTCGAGGTGCTTTTCAAGGTCCGTGTTTATATCGAAGTGATGTTCTATGGGTCTTTTGTGCCTTCCCGTGACGAATATTACGTTCTCAACGCCGGCTTCCAAAAGCTCCTCCACTATGAACTGTATAACGGGCTTGTCTATTATCGGGAACATCTCTTTCGGCATGGCTTTGGTGGCGGGGAGGAACCTCGTCCCCCAGCCCGCCACCGGAAGGACAGCTTTCCTTATCATGACTTCTCTCCCTTCAGTATCTCTATCATCTCGCGGACAGCCCTCTCGAAGCCGAAGATCACGGCGTTGGCTACTATCGAGTGTCCTATGTTAAGCTCCTCTATCACGTCCCTTAGCCTGAGTATACCCTTTACGTTGTGGTATGTGAGACCGTGACCCGCGTAAACTTTAAGTCCGAGATCCCTCGCGAGCCTGCCGGCTCTCTCTATTCTCCTTAGCTCCTCCTCAGCTTCTCCGAACCTGTGTTCGTTCCAGAAGTTCGCGTAGTTCCCCGTGTGAAGCTCGACAGCGTCCGCCCCGACCTCTTTGCTCGCCCTCACCTGCTCCTCTTCAGGGTCTATAAAGAGTGAGACTTCTATGCCCGCCTCCTTTATAGGCTTTATGAATTCCTTTAGCTTCTCCTTCGAGGAGGCGACGTCGAGACCACCTTCCGTTGTTATCTCCTCCCTCCTCTCGGGGACGAGGGTGACCCTGTCCGGTCTTACCCTTAAGGCTATGGACCTCATCTCCTCCGTGGGTGCCATCTCGAGATTCACGGGTATCTTCACAAGCTCCTTTATAAGCTCCAGGTCCCTGTCTTGGATGTGCCTCCTGTCCTCCCTCAGGTGGAGGGTTATTTGGTCCGCTCCCGCCTGCTGAGCTATCAGGGCTGCGAAGACGGGACTCGGCTCGAAGGTCCTCCTCGCCTGACGGACGGTGGCGACGTGGTCCACGTTCACACCGAGCCTCATAAAGGAAATTTTATTACTCTTTCGGTCTGCTGATGGCTATGTATATCTCCACCCTGTTGTTCCTCTCGAGGAGTATGGGCTGTCTCCATGTGTAGAGGGGTCTCGTGTCTCCGAAGCCTGCCGCTGACATCCTTTTAGGATCTACTCCGAGGCTCTGGAGGAACCTGACCACCTCGGTAGCCCTCCTCACGGAAAGCTCCCACCTGTCCCTTATGTAAGGGTCCTTGACCTCAACTATCTTGCTCACGTGACCCTCGACCCTTATCTGGGTATTTTCTGGGAGCTTTTTGAGTACTTCGCTTATCTCGATTAGGGTCCTCTTCGCTTTCTCGGTGAGCCTGTAAGAGCCGTCCTCGAAGAGTATCTTGTCGAAGAGCCTCAGCTTCACAAAGTCCGAGGTAACTACTATCTGGAAAGCCCAAGGGGGAAGGACCTTCCTTATCCTCCTCTTTATCTTGAGGGCTACCTCCTTGGGGGTCGGGTTTATGGGTGGGACTATAGAGGTCTTCCTTATGTAGAACTTCCTCTCTGGCTGGAAGTAGGATATGAACTTCTCAAGCTCGGCTACGTCGAGACTGCTCATTGCGTATATGAGTATGAAGAAGGTAAGGAGAAGGGACATAAGGTCGCTGAAGGAGGTGAGCCAAACGGGAGCCTTCTTACACTCTTCCCTCTTCATGGCTCAAGGGTTCAGCTTTATGCAGAGTTCTATGCGTCTGTTCTTTTCCCTGTTTTCGGGTGAGTCGTTGGGGACTATGGGTCTGTATTCGCCGTAGCCTACAGCGGAAAGAAGCTCAACCGGATAACCGCACCCTTCGAATATCCTGAGGACGGCGACAGCCCTCGAAGCGGAAAGCTCCCAGTTGGAGGGGAACCTCGGTGTGGATATGGGAAGGTCGTCCGTGTATCCCTCGAAAGTTATAGGAAGCGAGAAGGGCTTTAGCCTCTCGCATATCTCCCTGAGAATTTTCGCAGCTTCGGGGTAAGGCTCCTCGCTCCCTAAGGGGAAGATCTTATCCGTGGCGAGCCTCAGCTTCATGCACGTTCCCGTCACCATGTAGTCAGCCTTAATGCCCATGCTAAGGAGCGACTCCTTGATCCTGAGGATCTCCCTCTTTAGGTCCGCGAACTTTTTAACTCTGTAGTGCATGTTCTCCATCTCTATGGGTATCCTCGAAGCCTTTATGGACCCTCCCTCGGAGAAGACCACCTGCCTCCCTCCGAAGGCTTCGACGAGTCCCTTCAGGACCTGGTAAAACTTCTCGAGGGATATTATGCTCATCGAGTAGAGGAGTATGAAGAAGGTAAGGAGGAGGGACATTAGGTCTCCGAAGGAGGTGAGCCAAGCGGGAGCTTTTTTACACTCTTCCCTTTTGGGCATTCAGACCTCCTCCCTTACCTCGAGACCGAGCATGATCGAAAGCTCTTGTCTCAGTATGTTCGGGTTCACACCCTTTTGGATCGACTCTATGGCGAGGAGGTATATCCTCCTGTAGAGGACCTCCGTGTCCCTTATCTTCTTCAGCTTCGAAGCTACGGGAATTGCGAAGGCGTTAGCGAGGATAGCACCGTAGAGGGTCGTTATGAGGGCGACGGCCATGCCGGGACCGAGGGCAGAGGGGTCGTTCAGGTTCCTGAGCATCTGGATGAGACCTATCAGTGTCCCTATCATGCCGAAAGCGGGGAAGAGTTCTCCGAGCCTCTCCCAAACAGCTACGTTCGTGGAGAGCCTCTCTTCGAGCTGGGCTATGGCACCCTCCGCGCTCATCTTTATTTCTTCGAGTTCGAGACCGTCCACGAGCATCCTTATCATGTCTCCGAGGAGGGTGTCCCTCTGGTAGTAGAGGTCTATCTCCGATTCGAGGGCGAGGATACCTTCGCGCCTTACCTTCGTAGCTATCTCCGATAAAAACTCTACCGTCTCTATGGGATCGGGAGCCTTCCAGAGGAAGGCGTCCTTTATGGCTACCATGCCCCTTATGAAGTCTTTTAAAGGGAAGGCTCCGAGGGTGGCTGCCATCCCTCCCCCTACGACTATGAACACGGAGGGTATGTTTATGAAGGCTGTCGGACTTCCGCCTATTACTATGGCTACAGCTACCATGGTAAAGGCTCCGAGGATGCCGATTATGGCTGCGGGGTCCATCAGAGATATTAATCGGAGAGATTCTTTATAATTTAAAAGGTGAAAGAGAAGGAAGTTCTAGAAGTTCTGGAAAAGTCCGGAAGACCCCTCCACTTCCTCCAGATAGCCAAAGCCCTAGGACTGCGGAAGGAAGAAAGGAAGAAGCTGAAGAAAATTTTGAGGAAGCTAAAAAAGGAGGGGAAGGTCCAAGTCGTAAAGGGCAAGTTCAGGGCTGTTAAGGAGGACAGGGTTGTCGGGAGGGTGGTCCCGCACCC
>WFYM01000186.1 GCA_015490115.1 Aquificaceae bacterium | reverse complement strand
TTCCACATCTGAGCAGATATACTTTTGAGGGTCGGAAAGAAGTTGTTAACCAAATAAAAGAAAAAATAGGAGGTCCCTCATGTTCAAGAAGATCTTAGTCGCAAACAGGGGCGAGATAGCCTGTAGGGTTATAAGGGCTGCGAAAGAGCTTGGGATCCAGACGGTAGCCATATACAACGAAATAGAGGGGACCGCAAGACACGTCAAGATGGCTGATGAAGCCTACATGATAGGTGTTGACCCCTTGGACACGTATCTGAACAAGCAGAGGATCATAGACCTTGCCCTCGAAGTGGGAGCTGACGCCATACACCCCGGATACGGCTTTTTGGCTGAGAATGCTGAGTTTGCGAGGATGTGTGAAGAAGCTGGGATAACCTTCATAGGTCCCCCATGGCAGGTAATAGAGCTGATGGGAGACAAGGCAAGATCCAAGGAGGTGATGAAGAAGGCGGGGGTTCCCGTAGTTCCCGGATCTGAAGGAGTTTTAAAAGATGTAGAAGAAGCAAAAGCCATCGCTAAAGAGATAGGCTACCCTGTTCTCCTCAAGGCTACAGCGGGTGGCGGTGGAAGGGGTATAAGGATATGCAGGAACGAGGAGGAGCTTGTTAAAAACTACGAGAGTGCTTACAACGAGGCTAAGAAAGCCTTCGGGAGGGGAGAGCTTCTTTTAGAAAAATACATAGAAAACCCCAAGCACATAGAGTTTCAAGTCCTCGGGGACAAATACGGGAACGTCATACACCTCGGTGAGAGGGACTGCTCCATACAGAGGAGGAACCAAAAGCTCGTCGAGATAGCACCTTCTCTTCTCCTCGATGATGAGAAGAGGGCTTACTACGGTGAGATAGTTGCAAAGGCTGCAAAGGAGATAGGGTACTACAACGCGGGAACTATGGAGTTCATAGCGGACGAGAAGGGTAACCTCTACTTCATAGAGATGAACACACGTATACAGGTCGAACACCCGGTAACTGAGATGGTAACGGGAATAGACATAGTCAAGTGGCAGATAAGGATAGCGGCTGGTGAGCCTTTGAGATACAAGCAGGAAGACGTCAAGTTCCACGGATACTCGATAGAGTGCAGGATAAACGCGGAAGACCCCAAAAACAACTTCGCACCATCGACGGGAGTCATAGAGAGGTATTACGTTCCCGGCGGGTTCGGTATTAGGGTGGAACACGCAGCTTCGAGAGGATACGAGGTAACCCCTTACTACGACTCCCTCATAGCCAAGCTCATAGTCTGGGCGCCCGAATGGGAGATAGCTGTAGACAGGATGAGGGCAGCACTCGAGACATACGAGATAACCGGGGTAAAGACAACGATACCCCTCCTCATCAACATCATGAAGGAACCAGACTTCAGAGCCGGGAAGTTCACAACAAAGTATCTCGAGGAGCATCCAGAGGTTTTCGACTACAAGGAACACAGGGACAAGGAGGATTTCGTAGCCCTCATCTCAGCTGCGATAGCCAACTATCATGGATTATAAATATGAAAAGGAGGTGTGTTCATGATAGAGGTTGTAGAGGAGATCAGGGAGAAGCTAAAAGACTTTAAAAACAAGGGGGTGAGGAAGAGGATCCTGATAACCGACCTCACCCCGAGGGACGGTCAGCAGTGCAAGTTAGCTACGAGGGTGAGGACCGACGACCTCCTTCCCCTTTGTGAGAAGCTCGACAAGTGCGGCTTCTACGCTGTGGAGGTGTGGGGAGGAGCGACATACGATGTGTGCCTGAGGTATCTGAAGGAAGACCCTTGGGAGAGGCTAAGGCGCATAAAAGAAGTCATGCCGAACACAAAACTCCAAATGCTCTTCAGGGGACAGAACATAGTGGGTTACAGACCGAGGTCCGACAAAGTGGTGAAGAAGTTCATAGAGAAGGCTATAGAGAACGGGATAACAGTCTTTAGAGTCTTTGACTCCCTCAACGACAACAGGAATATAGAGGTGGCGGTAAAAGCTATAAAGGAGTTCGGGGGAGAGGTCCACGCTGAGATAAGCTACAACAGGTCTCCCGTCCACACTTACGAGAAGTGGATGGAGTACGCGAGGGAGCTTGCGGAGATGGAACCCGACTGGATCTCCTTCAAGGACGCAACGGGGATAATGACCCCCTTCGAGTGCTACCAGATAATAAAGGGGATAAAGGAGGCAACTGAAGGTAAGATACCCGTCCTTCTCCACAACCACGACATGAGCGGTATGGCTACCATAAACCACATGATGGCAGTTCTTGCAGGTGTCGATATGCTCGATACGGTCCTCTCACCCCTCGCCTTCGGCTCCTCACACCCGGCAACGGAGACCATCGTCGCAGCCCTCCAAGACACACCTTTCGACACGGGTCTCGACCTCGCCAAGATATCGGAAGCTGCTGAGGAAGCCAAGAAGATAAAGAAGAAGTATAAGAAGTACGAGACCGAATACGCTGGTGTGAACGCTAAGGTCCTAATTCACAAGATACCGGGAGGGATGATCTCGAACATGGTAGCCCAGCTCGCTGAAGCGAACGCCCTCGACAAGATAGAGGAAGCTCTCGAGGAGGTCCCGAGGGTGGAGAAGGACCTCGGATACCCGCCCCTCCTTACTCCCTCTTCCCAGATAGTGGGTGTCCAGGCTGTTCTCAACGTGATCACAGGCGAGAGATACAAGACGATTACCAAAGAAGTTAGGGACTACGTTGAGGGGAAATACGGAAAGCCTCCCGGACCCATCTCCAAAGAACTCGTGGAGAAGATCTTAGGTCCCGGAAAGGAGCCTGACTTCTCCATAAGACCGGGAGATCTGGCGGACCAGCAGGAGTGGGAAAAGGCGGAAGCTGAGCTTGAGAAGATCTTGGGAAGGAAGCCCACCGACGAGGAGATACTCCTCTACATACTCTTCCCGATGCAGGCTAAGGAATTCCTGCTGGCTAAGGAGAAGGGAGAGCTTCATCCGGAGCCTATAGAGGAGGTTCCCGAGATAGCGGAGACGGAACCCGGTAAGGTCCCCGGAGCTGCACCCGTTGAGTTCGACGTCATCTACCACGGAGACAGGTTCAAGGTGAAGCTCGAAGGCGTCTCAGTAGAGTCGGAACCCGGAAAGCCGAGGAAATACTACATCAGGATAGACGGCAGGCTCGAAGAGGTCCAGCTGTTCCCCAAAAGGGAAGCAATACCTTCCGGTCAGGGGGCGACGACGACGGCTCCCGCCCAAGAAGAGGGGATACCGAAGGCTACCGAACCCGGAGACGTTACACCCCCTATGCCCGGGAAGGTTGTGAAGATCCTCGTCAAGGAAGGTGACCCAGTTGAGCAGGGTCAGACGGTAGCTGTCGTCGAAGCTATGAAAATGGAAAATGAGATACACGCCCCTATACAGGGCATAGTGAAGAAGATATTCGCAAACCCCGGAGACCAGGTGAACCCTGACGAAGCTATACTCAGGATAGAACCCTACAAGGAGGACAAGAGTTACCAGTAAGGTAGAAGTCTTCAGGGTGAGGACCCCCGGGGAGATGGAAGCCCTCGGGGAGTCCCTCGCCAAAAGGTTGAAAGGTAAAGAGGTCATATGCCTCAAGGGTCCCCTCGGTAGCGGTAAGACGACTTTTGTAAGGGGTCTTGCGAGGGGTCTCGGTATAGAGGAGGGTCACCAGGTAAGAAGCCCAACCTTTACAATAGTGAACGAGTATCCGACGAAGAGAGGAAAGCTACTTCATGTGGACCTATACAGGGTAAAGGACTTCGACTGGACGGAGCTTTTAGGAGAAGGGATCGTAGCTGTTGAGTGGTGCGAGGGGGACCTTTGGGACGTCCTCGTGGAGATAGACTTCGGGGAGGGAAGCACGAGGGTGGTGAGGATAAAGTTCAGATCCTCCTGATCCAGCCGACTATCCTCTCTTTGAAGCTCACCCCCTTGTCCACACCTTCTTCACCCAGCTCTTTCGCCAGCTTCTCGAGTAGCTTCCTCTGGGATCTCGTGAGGTTTTTTGGAACCTCTATCCTGAAGGTGATTATCAGGTTCCCCCTCCTCCCCTCCCTCGGGAAGCCCTTGCCCGGGAGTGTCTTCGTAGACCCGCACTCGGTTCCCGGCTGGACGAACACCTCCTCCTCCCCCTCGAGGGTGGGGACCTTTGTAACGCCTCCCAAAACCGCGAGGGGGTAGCTTATCCTGTGTTCGAGGTAGAGGTCGAGACCGACCTTCTTAAAGATGGGATGTTCTTTGAAAAACACCTTCAGGTATAGGTCTCCGGGGGGTCCACCGTTTACACCTGAGTGTCCCTTTTCGGGAACTTTAAGGACGTCACCCTCGTCCGTTCCCGGCGGTATCTTCACCTTTATCCTCGCCTTCGTTGTCACCCTTCCCCTCCCGAGGCAGGTTGGACAGAGGTTCTTTATTATGAAACCTTTTCCCTTACATACCGAGCAAGGTCTCGGGAAGCTGAATATACCGCTCACCCTCTTTCCCTTACCGCCGCAGGCGTGGCAGACGACCGTCTCAGCTTCACCGACAACACCCTTTCCTCCGCAGTCCGGACAGTCAACCCACCTGTCGAACTCAACCACCTTCTCGCACCCGAAGGCAGCTTCCTCTAAGGAGAGGTGGACCTTCACCCTTACGTCTTGTCCCTTCCTCGGCTTTTTTGCTCTCTCCCCCTTTATAATGCTCTCCACAAACTCCTGTATGTATTCTAAGAAGTCCTTGAACTTCCTCTCGTCCCCGCTCTTTAAGATCCTGTCGTATTCCCTTCTCCTCTCCTCGTCCGAGAGGACGTGGTAAGCTTCGTTTATCTCCTTGAACATCTCCTCAGCCTTCGGGTCCGGGTTCCTGTCGGGGTGGTAGAGCCTAGCGAGCCTCCTGTAAGCCTTCTTTATCTCCTCCTGAGTCGCATCCCTGCTTACCCCGAGTATCTTGTAGTAGTCCTTCATAGGTAACCCCCCAACCTCAGCATACCCTTGTGGAGTATAAGGGGATCGTAGGTCCCTATGTCTTCAAAGAACCACCCGTCCCCACCTGTAAC
>WFYM01000185.1 GCA_015490115.1 Aquificaceae bacterium | reverse complement strand
ATGTCCCTACCGATCAGCTTCCCCAGTTCCTCCTCCCCTATCTTCCCCACAGCCCCGTCCGATATAAGGAGAAAGACGTCCCCCCTCTCCCAGCTCCCTTCCCTCAGGACCACATCGGGTGTCCAGTCCATACCGAGGACGGAGACATGTTTCTTCCCGCCTTTTAACCTTATCTGGTCGACTGTGAGCATCTCGAGCCACCCATCCCTCCAGAGATAGATCCTCGAGTCCCCGACGTGTCCCACGAGGAAGTTCTCACCGAAGAAGCTGAGGACGCTGAGCGTAGTTCCTGTGACTTGCCTGTCTCCGAGCTTGGCTATCTCGTCCATTATCCTCCTGTTGGCTCTTTTGAAGAACTTATAGAGGTCGTCCAAAGAGGTGAAGGGTCTCTCCTTTGCAACCATCTCGACAGCCTTCTCAGCTGCGAGAGATGCTCCCCTCCCCACACCCATCCCGTCCGCAACAGCGAAGGTGTCTTCAGAGCAAAAGACCCTGTCCGCATAGCTCTCCTTACTTTTGAAGAACTCCCTCACCGCCCACCTCAAACGAGACCCTCCTCTAAGAGGTAGTCCTTAAGATCCATGGCTGTCCTGAACCTCTTCCTGTGGTCGGGTTCGAGCATTCTCTCTAGGAGCCTTTTTACCTCGGGGGATACACCCTCGGGAGGCTCCCATACGACCTCCTTGTTCCTCTTCATCTTTTCCCTCCTGTCTTCGGAGTGGAAGGGGTCCCTGCAGGAGAGCAGAAAGTAAAAGAGGCACCCGAGGGAAAAGATGTCGCTACTTCTGTGGATCTCTCCCCTGAAGACTTCGGGAGCTATGTAGCCGAGGGTCCCTTTTATGTCGAGGACAGACGTTGAACCCCTAATCTTTATGAGTCCGAAGTCTCCGAGCTTCCAAACGACACTCTTTAGGACCCTCTTCCCGAAGATGTTTTCGGGCTTTATGTCGCTGTGTATGTATCCCCTCGAGTGTAGGAAGGAAAGACCGTTGGTTATGTTCCAAAGGACCCTAAGCGCCTCCTCCTCGGGAAGACCCCCCTTCGAGAGGACGTAGTCTTTGAGGTCCCCCACATCCATGAACTCGTAAAGGACGTAAAGCTCACCCTTGTCCTTCTTGTAGAGGTAACTCTGGAGGGAGATTATGTTGGGATGGTTGAGGAGTATTAAGGTTTGTGCCTCCTTCCATAGATGCTCGACGCTGTAAGGATCTGTAGCCACCTTGAGAGCGAGTATCTTCCCCCTATACCTTCCCTTGACTCCCTTTACCTTGTAAACGACGCCGAAATCTCCCCTGCCTATGATGTCGATGACCTCGTAGTAGCCGAGGATGAGGTCTCCCCTTTTGAACATAGGCTTTCAGTTGACGAGGGGCAAGTTGTAGCGTTTCAACGTTTCTCTTAACTTCTTCTCGTTCTCCGGCTTCATACCGCAAAGGGGAAGTCTGAACTCCTTTTCGCACATCCCCATCATCCAGCAGGCTGTCTTCACGGGTATCGGGTTCGTCTCTATGAAGAGGACCTTAAAGAGGTCGTAAAGCTCGTAGTGGATCTCCCTCGCTTTTTTGAAGTCACCCTCCAAAGCGTAGCGGGTAAGAGCTTTTACCTCTTTCGGGACTATGTTGTTCGCTACCGATATCACCCCCTTCGCCCCAAGAGCCATCATGGGGAGGGTAAGGGTGTCGTCACCGGAGAGTATGGTGAAATTTTCCCCGAGCCTCTTTCTCATCTCGGATATCCTGTCCATGTTGGGTGTTGACTCCTTCGAGCCTATTATGTTCGGATACTTGGAGACGAGCCTGTATATGGTGTCCACCGAAATCTCGACCCCCGTTCTCGAGGGTATGTTGTAGAGGATTATAGGTATGTCCACCTCCTCAGCTACCGTTGCGAAGTGCCTGTATATTCCTTCTTGGGTCGGCTTGTTGTAGTAGGGAACTACCAAGAGGGCTGCGTCAGCTCCGACTTCCTTCGCGTGGGCTGTCAGGTGAACAGCCTCGTGGGTGGCGTTCGCCCCTGTCCCCGCTATCACCTTTATCCTCCCCTTTGCGTGCTTTACAGCGAACTCAACAACCTTGTCGTGTTCCTCGAAGGTGAGGGTCGGAGACTCACCGGTAGTTCCGCAGACCAAGATCGCGTCCGTCCCGTTCTCCACGTGAAAGTCTATGAGCCTCCCTAAGGCTTCGTAGTCCACCTCCCCGTTCTTGAAGGGAGTTATAAGGGCTACTATCGAACCGCTGAACATAGCTCTAATTTTAACCTAAAACTAAAAACCACACCTGAGGACCTCAGCTTCAAAGGGAACAACACCGTGACCTATCATGCCGAGCTTCCTCGCAGCTGCGTAAGAAAGATCTAAGTCCCTCCCCCTCACGAAGGGACCCCTGTCAACTATCTTGACCTTAACCGTCCTTCCGTTCTTCAAATTCCTCACAAGGAGTATGGTTCCGAAGGGAAGCGTCCTGTGGGCTGCTACGTAGTCGTTCATGTCAAACCTCACACCAGAAGCCGTCCTTCTCCCGTGGAACTCCCTCCCGTACCAAGAGGCGTATCCCCTCAGCCTCTTCGGACACCTCGAGACACCGTTTTCACCGCACCTCAGGACGTAGACCTTCCCCGTGAAGGAAGACCCCCTGCTCATGAAGTGTTTATACCTCCTCGGTATGCAAAGACCCTTTACCCTTTTGTTCGTCCTCACCGAGATCCTCAGGCTCTTTCCCGTTTCGAGGCTCACCACCTTTATAAGGCTCATGTGCTGTATCCTGTCCGAGTAGGCGTATCTTGTGGGGCAGTAGGTGACCTTCATGTAAGTTACTTTTGGACACTTGGCGGTGAGCTGAGGTCTGTATAAAACCTCCCTCTCGACCTTGGGGGCGCAGGAGAGGAGAATTAAAAAGAACACGACCAGCCACATCAACAGGAAATTATAATTACCTTCCATGAGCTACAAAACCGCCGCCGAGATCTTCTCCCAGATAAGCGGTATCTACGACAGGTTCCTTTCTCTTATTACCTTCGGGGGGATACACTCTTGGCAGAAGGACCTGATAGAGGACATGGGAAAAGAGGGGAACTGGCTCGACGTCGGGACGGGAACTGGAGAGGTCCTCGCAAAGCTGGGTGAAAGCTACGAAGGTCTGAGAGTAGGTCTCGACCCTGCGGAGGGGATGCTGAGGAAGGCGAAGGGAAAGTGTAGATCTTGCGGGTTCGTCCTCGGCGTGGCGGAGAGCCTCCCCTTCAAAGAGGAGACCTTTTCCAAGATATCCCTCTCCTTAGTCTTCAGGCATCTCGAGGACCAGAGGAGTTTTCTAAAGGAGGCGAGACGTGTCCTGAAGGAAGAGGGGAAGATCGGGATAATAGACGTCGGGAGGTTCGGGGGGACCGGGGTGCTTCTATTCCTGATGAAGACCCTCCTGAGACCTTTTGGTCTCCTCATCTTCGGGAAGGAGAAGTGGGAGTTCTTCATAAGGTCAATAGAGGAGAGCCTCCCCGTCGAGGAGGTAAAGAGAATTCTCAAAGAGGAGGGCTTTGAGGTCCTAAAAGTAAGGAGGAGGATGTTCGGGACGGTCTTTATAATGACCGCTAAGAGAACTGCCTGAGGAACCTCACGTCGTTCTCGTAAAAGACCTTTATGTTGTCTATGCCGAAGAGGAGCATGGCGAGTCTCTCAACACCCATCCCGAAGGCAAAGCCCTGATAGAGATCCGTGTCAACACCGCAGGCTTCGAGGACGTAAGGGTGGACCATACCGCAACCCATAACCTCGAGCCAACCGGTTCCCTTACAGACCCTGCACCCCTTCATACCGCATATGACACACCCGATATCCACCTCCGCTGAGGGTTCCGTAAAGGGAAAGAAGGAAGCCCTGAACCTAACGGGAAGGTCGGTCTCGAAGAACTCCTTGAGGAACTCTTCTATCACGTATTTCATGTGTCTGAAGTTCGCAGTCTCGTTTACGACGAGACCCTCAACTTGGTGGAACATGGGGGAATGCGTCGGGTCGTCGTCCCTCCTGTATACCTTCCCCGGAGCTACCATCTGGATCGGGGGCTTTCTCTTTAGCATCGTCCTTATCTGGACGGGTGAGGTGTGGGTCCTGAGGAGGTAGCCCTCCTTGTTCACGTAGAAGGTGTCCTGCATGTCCCTCGCGGGGTGGTCAGGAGGTATCCTCAGCATGTCGAAGTTATACTCTTCAAGCTCAATCTCCGGACCCTCCTCAACGGTAAAGCCCATACCCCTGAATACGTCGACGATCCTCCTCAAAGTTAACGTGATGGGATGTAGCGAACCAACCGTGTTCTCCAAAGGAACTGTGAGGTCCTCCCACTCGGAGGCGAGGGCTTTTTCTACTTCTTTTTTCTTTAGGGCTTCCTCCTTCTCCCTTAGGGCGGTCTCTAAAGCCTCCTTCAGCTCGTTTACCTTCTTCCCGTAATTTCTCCTCTCCTCAGGCGGTATCTCCCTTATCCTCTTTAAGGCTTCCGTGACGAGACCCTTCCTTCCGAGGTATTTCGCCTTTACCTCGTGGAGCTTTTGGAGGGTTTCAGCCTTTGAGATCTCCTCGAGGGCTTTTGACCTTAAAGATTCGAGGTCGCTCATGACTGAGATAAAGCTTCCTTTGCCTTTTCAACTATCTTAGAGAAGGCTTCCGGATCCCTCACCGCCATGTCAGCGAGCATCTTCCTGTTCAGATCTATCCCGGCTTTTTTGAGACCGTTCATGAACCTGCTGTAGCTGAGACCGTAAGCTCTCACAGCTGCGTTTATCCTCGCTATCCATAGCCTCCTGAACTCCCTCTTCCTGAGCTTCCTGTCCCTGTATTGGTAATAGAGGGCGCGCATGACGGCTTCCTTCGCCCTCCTGTAAGAAGTGTGGCGCATACCCCTGTATCCTTTGGCGAGCTTGAGTATCTTCTTCTTGTGCCTCCTCGAGGAAGGACCTTTGACCCTCATGTCTTTCCTCCTTGGAACCGGAAGAAGTATTTTAACACGGAAGACGGTTAAGATATTACCTAAGGATTTTTGAGGAGGAAGGATATGTCCGAGCTGAGGTCTTATGCTGAAGAGAAAGTAAAAAAAGCAAGGAGCGTCCTGAGGGATCTCATGTCCCTGAAAACCGAGGTAAAGAACGAAGCTCTCCTCAGAGCCTCCGAGCTTCTCGACGAAAAAAGAGAACTCATAAAGAAGGAAAACGAAAAGGACATAGAGTTTGCAAGGTCCAAAGGTCTGAAGGACGCTGTCGTGGACAGGCTGGTTCTTAACGACAAGAGGATAGACGGGATGATAAAGGTCCTCAGAGACGTCGCCTCCCTCCCGGACCCCGTCGGTGAGATAGTGAGGATGTGGACCCTCCCTAACGGTCTCAAGGTCGGGAGGATGAGGGTTCCTTTAGGGGTGATCTTCATAGTCTACGAGTCGAGACCGAACGTCACGATAGAGGCGGCTTCCCTTTGCATGAAGTCATCGAATGCGGTGATCCTGAGGGGCGGAAGGGAAGCCATAAACTCGAACAGGGTCCTCGTAGAGATCCTAAAAGAAGCCTGCAGGGAGACGGGCTTTCCCGAAGAAGCCATCCAGTTCATAGAAAGACCCGAAAGGGAGATAGTCTGGGAGATCCTGAAGATGGAGGGTCTCGTGGACTTAGCGATACCGAGGGGAGGGGAGAGCCTGATCAGGGCTGTAGCCGAGCATTCGAAGGTCCCAGTTATAAAGCACTACAAGGGTGTGTGCAACATATACGTGGACGAGGAGGCGGACCTCGAAAAAGCCTACGACATAGTCTACAACGCAAAAGTCCAGCGACCTTCCGTTTGCAACGCCGTTGAGAACCTACTGGTCCACAGGAAGATCTTGAGGGAGTTTCTCCCGAGGATGGCTTACTACTTGGGAAAGGCGGGGGTAGAGCTAAGATGCGACGAGGAAAGCCTGAAGGTAATAAAAGAAGAACCGAGGCTCAGCTTTGTGAAGACGGTTCCCGCAAAAGAGGAAGATTACTACGAGGAGTTCCTCGACCTCATACTCGCCGTGAAGGTGGTCGGGAGCTTGGACGAAGCCGTAGAGTTCATATCAAAGTACGGTTCGGGACACTCGGACGCTATAGTCACCGAGAACTACACCAAAGCTATGAAGTTTTTAAAGGAGGTGGACTCGGCGGCTGTGTATGTGAACGCCTCGACGAGGTTCACGGACGGTAACGAGTTCGGTCTCGGAGCTGAGATGGGGATATCCACGGACAAGATCCACGCGAGGGGTCCCATGGCTCTCGAAGAGCTTACAATAACGAAGTTCATAGTCCTCGGAGAGGGTCAGGTAAGGGACGGCTTTGGCGTCCCCGAAGATGTAAAGGGGGAGTTCTGAAGGATGCTAAGACA
>WFYM01000184.1 GCA_015490115.1 Aquificaceae bacterium | reverse complement strand
CAGTGGTTCCCTATCTCGGTGTGTATGTGGTAGGCGAAGTCGACGGGTGTCGCTCCGGCGGGAAGGACTACGAGGTCACCCTTTGGTGTGAAGACGAACACCTCCTCTGAGAAAAGCTCCCTCTTTATGCTGTCGAGGACCTCCGAGGGGTTCCTGCTCCCTTGTATGTTCTCGACGAGGTCCCTCAACCAAGAGAATATCTCCCCCCCTTCAGCCTTCTCCTTACCTTCCTTGTAAGCCCAGTGGGCTGCTATTCCCTTTTCCGCTCTTACGTGCATCTCCTCCGTTCTTATCTGGAACTCCACCATCCTCCCCTTCGGGGCTACGACGGTCGTGTGGAGGGACTGGTAGAGGTTGGGCTTCGGGAGGGATATGTAGTCCTTGAACTTGCCGGGGACGGGCTTGAAGACGCTGTGGATTATGCCGAGGACCGTGTAGCACTCGGGGACGGTCTTCACTATTATCCTGACACCCAGTATGTCGTGGACCTCCTCGAGCTTTATGTTCTTCCTTATGGTCTTTTGCCATATGCTGTAGAGGTGCTTCGGTCTGTAAGATATCTCAGCCTCTATGCCGACGCGGGAGAGTTCCTCCTTTACTTTGGGTATTACGAACTTCTTGAGGTACCCTTCAAGGTCCTCTAAGGACTGGCTCACAAATCTTTTTACCTTCTCGTATTCTTTCGGGTAGAGGTGTTTGAAGGCGAGGTCTTCGAGTTCCCTCTTTATCTCCCATATGCCGAGCCTGTGGGCTATGGGGGCGTAAACTTCTAAGGTCTCCTCAGCTATCCTTATCCTCTTCTCCCTGCTGAGGTAGCCGAGGGTCCTCATGTTGTGGAGCCTGTCCGCCAGCTTCACTATGACGACCCTGATGTCCTTTGCGGTAGCTATTATCAGCTTCCTGAAGTTCTCAGCCTGAGCCTCCTTCAAGTTCCTGAAGTTTATCCTCCCTATCTTGGTCACCCCCTCCACTATGTTCGCTATCTCCTCTCCGAAGAGTTCCCTCAGCTCCTCGTAGGTGGTGTCCGTGTCTTCTAAAACATCGTGGAGAAGCCCGGCTGAGACGGTGACCGCGTCCATATTAAGATCCGAGAGTATCTTCGCAACACTCAATGTATGCATCACGTAAGGCTCCCCTGACTTCCTCTTTTGACCCTCGTGCTTTTCGAGGGAGAACTCGAAGGCTCTCCTGATGAGTTCCTGATCCTCCGGGTAGGATCTCAGGATCTCTTCGAGAATTTCGGAAATCCCGAGGTCTTTGACAGCCATTAGAATAAATATAAGCTCGAAAAGGGAGGAAGGATGTTGCTCGACAGGTTCTTCGGCTTCATGTCCAACAACATAGGTATAGACCTCGGGACTGCTAACACAGCTGTCTACATGCAGGGGAAGGGTATAGTCATGTACGAGCCTTCCATAGTAGCCATAGACGTGAAGACGAGGAAGGTCCTCGCGGTCGGAAGGGAAGCCAAGGAGATGGTTGGAAAGACACCGGAGAACATACAAGCGATAAGACCGCTGAGGGACGGCGTCATAACCGACTTCGAGGTGACCCAGATAATGCTCTCCTACTTCATAAAGAGAGCTTTGGGAAACACACTCTTCAAGCCGAAGCCGAGAGTTGTCATAGGAGTTCCCACGGGCATAACACCCGTTGAGAAGAGGGCTGTCATAGACGCTGCGAAGAGTGCGGGGGCGAGGGAGGTCTACCTCATGGCGGAGCCGATGGCTGCGGCGATAGGTGCTGACCTTCCCGTCGACGAGCCTGTCGGCAACATGGTGGTCGACATAGGAGGGGGGACAACCGAGATAGCTGTGATATCCTTGGCAGGCATAGTCGTTTCCAACTCCCTCAGGATAGCGGGGGACGAGATGAACGAGGCGATAATCCAATACATAAAGAGACAGTTCCACATACTAATAGGCGAGCAGTCCGCGGAGAGGATAAAGATAGAACTCGGGAGCGCGGTGATGGAGGAGGAGGAGAGGGAGATGGAGATAACGGGGAGGGACATGACCGGTCTTCCGAAGACGATAAGGATAACTAACCACAACATAACCGAAGCCCTCGAGGACACGATAAACTCGATAATAAACGCGATAAGGGTCACCCTCGAGAGAACTCCTCCCGAACTCGCAGCTGACATAGCGGACAGGGGTATAGTCCTCGCAGGAGGAGGTTCGCTCCTCAAGAACATGGACAAGCGTATCCAGATGGAGACGGGAATAAAAGCTTACTACTGCGAAGAACCCCTGATAGCGGTGGCAAGGGGTGTGGGTAAAGTCCTCGACAACCTCGACCTCATAAGGAGAATCTCTATGGAATGAAGAAGCTTAGGTTCCACCTCTTCACGGTAGGGGTAGTGCTTTTCGGTCTCCTCCTCTTCTTCACGGACCTTTCGAGGTTCCGCTACGTGAGGTCCGCCGTCATGGTCTTTAACACCTTG
>WFYM01000183.1 GCA_015490115.1 Aquificaceae bacterium | reverse complement strand
GGGAACACCTAAGACACTCACAAAGGTCTTCTTCATGGCTCACACCCCCTTTAAAATGCTTAGTGGTGAAAAAGGAAAAGAAGACAGCCTAAGCACTTTCAAGCCCTCCGGCTTTCCCGAGATTGAGGTGGACAACCTCTTCCCCCTCGTCAGTCAGCCTTGTAATGACCTTCCCGAAGGTGGTATGATAGATGTAGCCCTCGTCCACTACATAGCCCTCCTCGTCCGTCTCTTCCCAGAGGGACACCCAAAGGACGGGGAGGGTTACTTTCCTTCCCTTCACCTCAAGGGTAAGCTCCTGAAGGACTGTCTGGTTCCTCATGGTTCGGACCTCCTCTACCAGTTTCCCACATAATCCAATATAGTCCCATACTGTCCCAAAGTCAATACGGTATGTTGACATACACTGTGGGACAAACTAAGATTTGGTAGAGGGTTGCCCTATGGGGGACATAGAGAGAAGGCTTTTAACGGTCAAGGAAGCGTGTGAGTATCTGAGGATAGGACGCTCTACCCTCTACCGCCACATCAAACAAGGCAAGATAAAACCCGTCAAGATAGGGAAGAGGACGCTCATCGACAAGGCTGACCTTGACCGTCTGATAGAGGAGAGTAAGGGGAAAGAGGCATGACGTGAGGGCTTATAAATCCTGCGAGCTGAGTAACCACTTCTGGCTTAAGTGGGAAGAGAGGAAAGAGTTTATGCTCAAGGAGAACATAACTCCCGAGGTCATCAAGGAGTTTGCCCTCAATCCTGATATAATCCTCCCGGATGATGTTCATCCTTCACGGGTATGGCATATAAAGCGGGTAGGCGGTAGATGTTTGAAGATTGTTGTGGAGCCTTCAGGGGATAAATTAATAGTCATCACAGCTTACTTTGACAGAACACTCAAGAGGAGAGGACTATGCGGATAAGGTATATACCCGAAACGGACACGCTCTTGATAAGGCTAAAAGATGACCCTGTGGCAGAAAGCGAATACCTCGAAGGCAAAGGTGTGGTAGTGGACTACAACGAGAAGAACGAGGTGGTGGGATACGAGATAATGGGCTGGTCAAGGCTTCAAAAGACAAGTCAGGAGCTTGTCTTGGAAGACACCTGAGGAAGAGGTCAAACAGCTCAATCCGGCTCAAAATAGGGTGAGCTAATTCAAACCTTTGTGGGGCAACGAGTAGGCAAATTTAGCTCATCAGCTCAGCAGGGTAAGGAATATTTTTAGAGGTATGGAAGTGAATGACCTCTACATAGCTCTGGGTATTGTAGCTCCGGCGGTTCTGTCCGCTTCCATACCGGTAGTCTGGCTGAACAGACCTCGTGAGGAAGAGAAAGTATAATCATCGAGGTTAACACATGAACCTTTACGATGTTTTAGCGGTTCTGGGAGCCGTAGCCCTCGGGATAGCTTTTGCTTACCTTGTTCTCAAAACCCGGAAGATAATCATTGAACACTGAATCACCGAACAAAGGAGTATAATCACCGAAAGGAGATGGACAAGGAAACCCTCAAGGAACGGATAAAGTTTTACACGGAGATGGTCAAACTCGGAACTGCTGTATCGATAGCAGTGGGTGGTGGCAGTGTGGGACTGCTTCTTATCTTCGGTGGTCTTCACGGTCTCCTCGTTTTTGGAAGCCCTTGACTGTTTGAGGAAGCTTGAGAGGATGGATGAAGGAGGGGAATGATGTATGATATCATCGCATTTTCAGGGGCTTTAGTCCTTGGAGCTATCCTTATCTTCATGTTCGTTGTCATGACCAGAGCCATCAAAGGAGAGGGAGCAGAGAAGCGGTAACCGATGAGATAGTCAAACCATGCCAAGAAAACCCAAAAGGAAAGGCAAGACAGCCCTCGGAGACAACCTCTACCTCATAAAAGGTTCCTACTGGTTCATCTTCACCTACAAGGGGAAGACCTACAGGGAGAGGATAGGTAGGGTGGGTGAACTACCCCTCACCTCAGCCAAACACATAGCCAGCGAGCTGAAGTCGAGGATAATCCGGGGTGAATACATCCCCCTCAAAGAGGAAAACCTCACCTTCAAAGAAATAGCCCGCAAATACCTTGAGTGGTATAGGTCTTCACGTCCTCACCTCAGGAAGAGGACCCTCAGGGAGATGGAAAGGAAGATAACCCTCCTCAACTCCTACTTCGGGAGTATGGAAGTCGTGAGGATATCCGAGTGGACGATAGAAAACTACAAGAGCAAGAGGATAAAGGAAGGTGTGAAGCCCTCCACAGTGAACAACGAGCTTTCCACCTTAAGGGCTGTCCTTCGAAAAGCCAGAGAGTGGGGACTGATATCAAAAGACCCTCCTAAGGTGAGGATGTTCAAGGTAAGCGATGAGAGGGTCAGGTTCCTCTCCCCCGAGGAGCTTCGAAGACTCTTGGATGCCTGTCCCCCTTACTTTCGCCCCCTCGTGGAGTTTGCAGTCCTTACGGGACTCAGAGCCTCCGAACTTCTCTCCCTCAGGTGGGAGAACGTAAACATCGAAGGGGAATACATCGAGATAACAGCCCGGACCACCAAGACTAAGGAGACCAGAAGGATACCCCTCTCACCGAGGGCTGTCGAGATCCTCAAGGAGCTGAAAGCCAAGCAAAAGGAAAAGGGAATAGACCACGGCTACGTCTTCACCAACAGGATGGGAAAACCTTACAGCGTGGAAGGGCAGGGCTACAAGAGGGTCTTCAAGACAGCCTGTAAAAAGGCGGGGATAGAGGACTTCAGGTTCCACGACCTTCGCCACACCTTCGCTTCCTACCTTGTGATGTCGGGGGTTGACCTCTACACTGTTCAGGAACTCATGAGACACGAAACCCCTCAGATGACGAAAAGATACGCTCACCTTTCCCCCGAACACATGAGGAAGGAACTCAAAAAGGTGGACGACCTTCTGGAAGAAGGTTCCAATTTTTAACCTATCTTCAACCTCACCATTTCGGATTTTTGGAAGTTATTGATAATAAAGGAAAATCATGACACAAGGTGCCATCCTCACAAGAGAGATGGAGGTCGGCGGTTCGAATCCGCCACCGCCCACCACTACTCCTTTTCTTTCTCGATCTTGACTTTGTAACCTTCCTTGCCTAAGTAATAACCAGCTGCACCCCCAGCGGCAGCTCCCACCATGAGCGCGCAGCTACTGAGGAACAGACTAAGGAAAAGAAGAAAGAGGACAAGTTTCATCCCCCACCTCCTTTTGAAGGGACCATAAGGACCTCAACGTAATTATCTTTGAGCAGGTATCTCTCGAAGACCCTGAGGAGGTCTACCTTCCTTACCCTTTTTACGTTGTTAGTGAAGAACCTGTAAAAGTCGAGGTCTTTGGCTACCGTATAGGAGTAGCCTATGTCGTAAGCTTCGCTGTCTACCTTCTCCTCTTCGAAGATCCTCGAGCTTATCACCCTGCCCTTTGCGAATTCGACCTGTTCTTCTGTGAGGCTCTCGTAGACCTCCCTCAGGATCTCGAGGACCCTCCCCTTTACTTCCTCATACCTTTCCGGGTCGAAGGTCGCGCTTATCACATACATGTTGTCCCTCGGTCTTCCCATGTCTCCCGTGAAGAAGGAGTAGACGAGTCCCTTCTCTTTTAGCTCCCTGTATAGGACCGAAGTTCTTCCGTTTCCGAGGATCTCGTCGAGGACTATGAGGGCGTAGTAGTCAGTCTTTGCTATCGCGGGCGCCCTCCAGCCTATTATCCAGTAAGCTTTCTGAACCCTCGGGTCCTCTATCCTCTCGAAGCGGGGACCTATCTGTTCAGGCTCGGTCGGTATCACCACCTTCGGAACAGGTCTTCCCTCCTCTCTTCCGAAGGTCTTCAAGACCTCCTCCTCCACCTCCTTAGGGTCCACCCTCCCGACCACTACGATAGCCATGTTCCTCGGCTGGTAAAAGTTCCTGTAAAACTCGAGAAGCATGTCCCTCGTGAACCTCGATACGGTCTCCTCGAACCCGACTATGGGGAACCTGTAGGGGGATACCTTGTAGGCTGTCTTTTCAAACGTTTCCCAAAGGACGTTTGAAGGGTTGTCCTTTCCGCGTCTTAGCTCCTCTATAACTATAGGCTTTTCCTTCTCGATCATCTCCTCTTCAAGGAGGGGCTTCATGGTGAGCTGGTAGAGGACCTCAAGGGCTGTCCTCCAGTAAGGGTAAGCTATCTCCACGTGGTAGTAGGTAAAATCCTTAGAGGTCCCGGCGTTTATGTTACCCCCGAGGCTCTCTACGATCTTTTCTATCTCTCCGTAAGGATACTTTTCGGAGCCGTTAAAGAGCATGTGTTCGAGGAAGTGGGCTATACCCTTCTCGTCGTATTTCTCGTAAGCTGAGCCTACCCTGAACCAGACGTGGATCGCGACCGCGTAGGTGTCCTCCCTCGGTCGGACTATAAGCTTAGCCCCATTTGGGAGGTTCCTTATGTAAAGCTCTTGGGCGAGGGCTATACCCATGGCGATCACCTCCAGTGCTAAGATCAGCCTCGCGAGCATGGGGAGGACCTCCTCTCGAAGAGCCTTTCCCTCAGCTCCTCGGGGAGCGAAGCTATCCTCCCGTTTTTGAGGATGCAATGCCTCGTCCTTCCCTCCGCCCTAAGCTCCCCTCGGGCGAGGACCTTGTAGCGGAACGAAAATGTAAACCTGCTCACCTCTTCAACTTCGAGGTCTATCTCAACCAGCTCGTCGTAGTAAACGGGCTTCTTGAAGGTGCAGGAAGCCTCCAGAAGGACCACCTCGTATCCCATGCCTCTCAGCTTACTGTAAGGTATTCCGAGGCTCCTCAAAAGCTCTCCCCTCGCCTCTTCGAAGTATCTGAAGTAGTTGGAATGGTGGACTACGCCTTGGGCGTCCGTCTCGTAGAACTGGACCCTCCTTTTGTAGACCATACGATTTATGTTACCTTCTTCCTGCACTCGGAACACACGCCGAATATCTCGAGTCTGTGGTGCATAGGCTGGAAATCGTAGCGTTCGCACACCTCGTCTTGAAGCTTTTCTATATCCTCGTTCACGAACTCTATTATCTTTCCGCACTCAACGCAGACGAGGTGGTCGTGGTGAGACTTCCCTACGACGAACTCGTATATCGTCCTGTTGCTCAGCTTTATGACCTCCTTTATGACACCGAACTCCTGAAGGAGCTTTATGGTCCTGTATATGGTAGACCTCGATACGCTCCTGTTGGTCTTGGTAGCTATCCAACTGACAAGCTCCTCAACCTCGAAGTGCTTGCCGTAGTCAGCTATGAGGTCTATGAGGTCGAGCCTGCTCTGGGTCACCTTCATGTTCTTCCGTTTCAAAAACTTTTTAAACTCGTTCTTTATCTCCTTCAGGTCCACACTCATCAACCAAATAATATAGTTAGTCTCATTTTTAGCTACAACCTGTTATCTCTTAAAAGAGTTTCTACTCTCTTTCTCAGCTCCTCCGTGATCTCTTCGTAGCTCTTTCCTTCCGGGTATACGGGTTCTCCGAAGATCACTTTAACTTTTTTGGGTTTCGGGAACCTGTCGTAAACGGACATGACCTCGTAAAGACCTACAAGGGCTGTCGGAACTACGGGAACGTTCATCTCCTTGCTTATTATCGCCGTTCCCTTCTTGAACTCCATGAGTTCTCCGGTCCTCGTCCTCGCCCCTTCAGGGAATATGACGACGACCTTTCCGGTTCTTATAGCCCAAGCTACCTTTTGGAGAGATCCTTTAAGGTTTCTGTTTATGTTCACAGTGATCACGTGGGCGAGCCTCCCAAAGAGGGAAGTAAGAGGGTTCCTGAAGAAGACCTCCTCGCCGAGGAAGTAGGTGTCCTTCGCTATGTTTTCGGGAAGGACCGAA
Source organism: Aquificaceae bacterium (assembly GCA_015490115.1). Lineage (GTDB taxonomy): Bacteria > Aquificota > Aquificia > Aquificales > Aquificaceae > Hydrogenivirga. Next base: position 13,969 of record WFYM01000183.1, on the reverse strand, counting down.
GCTATCACGAAGGCGTCGAGGTAGCTAACGTGGTTAGGAGCTATTATAAAGGGCTTCTCGGGAAAGTTCTCGGTCCCTATAACCTCGACCCTGTTGTAGAGAGAAAAGAAGAGCCTGAGGACCTTCCTCCCGAGCCAGAAGAGAAGTCTGTGGTCGTGGAGGGTGTAAGGCTCCGCCTCCTCTAGGATCTCCTTCCAGCTCACCTTCTTCAGCTCGAGCTTTTCCTTCCTTTCCCTAACAAAATCGACGAGGGATCTCACTGTGCTATGGGAGGAGAGGTCCTCCTCCGTTATACTCACACCGAAGGTCTTTTCCAAGAAGCTGATCAGCTCCACCTTTCCCAGAGAGTCGAGACCGAGGTCAAGCTCTATGTGGCTCGAAGGAAAGACCTCAAGACCGGTTTCCTTCTCGAGGTAGTCCTTTATCACCTTCCCCTCTTCTGTCTCGAAGAGTGAGAGGTCTTCCTCTTTCTTTACCTTTTCTTCCGCTTTGTATATCTGGGGTAGCATGAATCTCTTTAGCTTTCCGAGCCTCGTCTTCGGAAGCTCCGACTCCGTTATCTTGAATCCCGCCACCCTCTTCCACTCTGGTAGCCTCCTGTTTACCTTGTCTATCACCTCCCACTTTATAGTCTCGTATAGGTTAACTATCCCCTTTTCCTTAGCCCTTTCGAGGTCCGGGTGGACGAGGGCGTGGAGCTTTCCTCCCATTTCAAAAACACCCACCTCCTTTATGAGGTCGCTCTCCCTCAAGATCAAGCTCTCTACCTCCTCGGGGTGGAGGTTCTTCCCCGTTCCGAGGACTATGATCTCCTTCTTCCTTCCCGTTATGTAGATATACTCCTCCTCGTCCACGTAGCCCAGATCCCCCGTATGGAGCCAACCGTGCCTTATTACCTTCTTTGTCTCCTCGGGTCTCCTCCAGTAGCCCCTCATGACGTTAGGACCCTTGACGAGTATCTCACCTTCCGGTGAAACCTTCACAAAGACGTTCTTTATGGGAACACCGACCGACCCGACCTTTATCCTGTCGGGAGGGTTGAAGCTGACTATCGGAGACGTCTCCGTGAGTCCGTAGCCCTCTATGACGGGTATGCCGAGGGTTATGAAGTCCTCAGCCACCTTCGGGTCGAGCTTCGCACCTCCGCTCACGAAGAACCTCAAGTTTCCACCGAAAGCTTCGTGGACCTTTTTAAAGACCTTTTTCCTTAGCCTCATAGACCTTACGGACCTCATGACCTTGAATAGGTTTCTGGCTAACCACTTCGAGTTTATCTCCTCCATCACCCTCCTGTGGAAGAGTTCGAAGAGTCTCGGAACACCGACCAGTATCGTTATCCTGTATCTCCTGAGCTTCTCGAGGATGTCTTCCGGGGTGAGCTTGTCTAAGAACACGATCGTAGCACCTATGTGTAGGGGAACGAGGAGGGTGACCATAAGGGGGTAGGCGTGGTGGAAGGGAAGGAGGGCGAGGGTCCTGTCTTCCTTCGTGGCTATTCCAGCCTCCACGACACCGTCTATGTTGGTCCTTAAATTTTTGAAGGTCAGCATGACACCCTTCGGGTTGCCCGTGGTCCCCGAAGTGTAGAGGATCAAGGCGATGTCTTCTTTCTCCCTCCTCACGCTCTTGTCCGCGGGTCTCGGGAGCGTCAGCCCTTCGAAGCACACGATCTCTACCTTCTTCCCCGAGAGCTTTACCCCTTCTTCGACGTTCTTTCTCGTGCTTTCTGAACAAAAGATCACTTTGGGTTCCGAATCCTTCACGACGAAGGCTATCTCCTCGGGGCTTGACATGAAGTCTACGGGAACCGCTATCCCCCCCCTCCTCCAAACACCGAAGAGGGAATAGATCCACTCAGGTCTGTTCTCCGAGACTATAAGGACCCTGTCGTCGGGAAGGATGTCGATTAGGTTGGCGAAGGAAGCTGAGCTTTCTATCACCTCCCTGTAGGTTATCTCCCTTCCCCGATGGATCAGGGCTACCTTTCTGTGGTCGCGGATCATTAAAAATAAATATATGAAATTCTTGTTGGAGAATAATTTAGCGAAGCTCGCCAAGTGGCTGAGGTTCCTCGGATACGACACGAAGACCCTCGAGGGTCCCATAACTTTCGAGGAGCTTCTGAGGAACAGGGACAGGGTGTTCATAACGACCTCAAAGAGGTGGGAGGGAACCTTGAAGAACCTCGGCATTGAGTATCTCCTCGTCCCGAGGGAGGACTGGGAGGTCCAGATATGCACCGTTCTCAAAAGCTTGGGGATAGAGCCTGAACTGAAGCTCACGAAGTGTTCTTACTGCGGCGGTGAGCTAAAATCCGTCAGCAAAGAGGAGTTCAAAGACAGGATACCGAAAAAAGCTTACGAAACAGCTTACGACTTTACCTACTGTGAAAAGTGCGACGCCCTCTTCTGGAAGGGTCTCCATTACGAGAGGATGGTGAGTATGCTGAAGGTAGCTCTTAGGAGGTGCGAAGGTGGTGAAGGTAAAAATCTGCGGTCTCACGAGGGCTGAGGACGTTGAGTTCGCAGTCGAGTCGGGAGCTGACTACACGGGGTTTATTCTATACCCGAAGAGTCCGAGGTTCGTGGAGCCTTCTAAGGTAAAGGATCTCCTGAGGGCTGGGGAGGGTAGTTTGAGGGTCGCCGTCGTTGTGAACCCTTCGGAGGAGGAGATCTTAAGGATCCTCGACCTCGGCTTCGACCTTGTCCAGCTCCACGGGGAGGAGGACCCGAAACTGCTGAGTGTAGTGGAGCCAAAGAGGGTAATAAAAGCTTTCAGGGTAAAGGATTCTCCGCCGAAGGGTTTAAGAGACTGGAGCGGTGTTCACGGTATCCTCCTCGACACCTACTCAAAGATGTCTTACGGGGGAACGGGAGAGGTATTCGACTGGTCGGTAGCTAAGGAGGTGGTAAAGGGGGGCTTTAAGGTATTTCTGGCTGGAGGTCTTAGACCTGAGAACGTGAGGAGGGCTGTTTGTGAGGTGAGACCTTACTGCGTCGACGTTTCCTCGGGTGTTGAGATCTCTCCGGGGATAAAGGATAAAATGAAGGTCAGGGAGTTCATAAGGGAGGCTAAGGGGCTATGAAGGTCGGTTTCGTCGCCATAGTCGGGAAGCCGAACGTTGGAAAGTCCACCCTCCTCAACAACATGATAGGGAAAAAGATCTCCATAGTGACGCCGAGACCCGGAACGACGAGGATAAGGGTCCTCGGTGTGAAGAACATACCCGAAAAAGCCCAGATAGTCTTCCTCGACACCCCGGGTATATACAACCCCAAAGAATCGGACGCCCTCGGAAGAGCCATGGTGGACATGGCAAAGCAGAGCTTAAAAGATGCTGATCTTATCCTCTTCATGATAGACGCGGAGGAGGGGTGGAGGAAGAGGGACGAAGAGGTATACAACACCTACATAAAGCCCTTCTCCGAACAAAAGCCCGTTATACTCGTGATAAACAAGATAGACAAGATAGGACCCGCTAAGAACGTCCTTCCCATGATAGAGGAGATTCACACGATGCACCCTGAGATAAAGGAGATAGTTCCCATAAGCGCCCTCAAGTGTTCCAACCTCGACGAACTTGAGAAGGTGATCCTGAGCTACCTTCCGGAAGGGGAACCTCTCTTCCCCGAAGACATGATAACGGACCTTCCCCTCAGGCTCCTCGCCGCTGAGATAGTAAGGGAAAAGGCGATGATGCTAACATATGAAGAGGTCCCCACCTCCATAGCGGTGGTCATAAACGAGATAAAGCCGGGGGATGCGGACCCGAACGTCCTCGTCATAAGAGGTGAGATAATAGTGGACAGGGAGAACCTAAAGCCCATCATCATAGGCAAAAAGGGTCAGAGGCTGAAGCAGATAGGGAAGCTCGCAAGGGAGGAGCTTGAGCTTATAACGGGGAGGAAGGTTTACCTCGAACTCTGGGTGAAGGTAAAGGAAGGGTGGAGGAGGAGACCCGACCTCGTCAGGATGTTCGGATACTTCATGGAGTAGCTCAGGAGTAGACCTCAGCCTTTATCCTGAGGAGGAGGTCCTTAACTTCGAGCCTCACCTCCCCCGGAAGGGGAGGGTCTAAAAGAAACTCATACATGTAGCTCCTTTCTTCCTCCTCCTCCCACTCCACACCCTCGAGGACCTTTCTTCCTCTTTCGTTTATCCTCTCAGGTATATCCCTCCCCGAGATCTCGCACCAAATTAGGGTCCAAGCCCTCACAAGGGCTAAGGGGTGGTAACCTCCGCCTCCTAAGTATATACCCTCCCCCGCCATACACCTTACCGTCCTGAAAGCTTCTAAGAATCCCCTGTTCGTGACCTCGAACTTGGAGAGGTAGTCCTCCCGGAGCAGATCCGTGCCGAGCTGGAGCATCAAGATCTCGGGTCTGTAAACGTCGAGGACGTAGCCGAGGACCTTCTCCAGGACGAGGAGAAGCTCCCTGTCGGTGAGACCTTTGGGGAGCGGGACGTTCAGGTTGTATCCCTTCCCCTTACCCTCCCCCCTCTCCTCGAGGAAGCCCGTTCTGAAGGGGAAGGCGTATTCGGGTGACTGGTGTAGGGAGAGGACGTAGACCTCGTCCGTGTCGTAGAAGGCGCTCTGGACACCGTCGCAGTGGTGGGCGTCGAGGTCTACGTAGAGTATCCTCCTGAAGCCCTTTTTTCTCAGATACTTGATAGCAATAGCAGGGTCATTTAGAAAGCAAAAGCCGTTAGCCCTGTCCCTGAAGGCGTGGTGCATACCGCCCGCTGGGTTGAAGGGCAAAAAGCCTTCGAGGAACAGGTCTACAGCTTGGATCGAGGAGCCGGTCGCGAGGGCTGAACCCCTGAAGGTGGCGGGTGAGAGGGGGTTTTCGTAGCTCCCTATGTTGAACTTCTCCCTCGCCCCTTTGGGGAGGCGACCGCTCCTGTCCGCCTCGATCAGGGTCTCTACGTATTCCCTCGTGTGGAAGAGGAGGAGTTCCTCGAAGGTAGCCGGTCTCGGCTCCACCCTCTCCCCCTCCTCGAGCAGGTCCATGGCTCTTAGGAACTCGATAAGTAATGACACCCTCGGTATCCTCAAAGGGTGGTTCTTGGGGTATCCGAGCTTTCTGTATACTGTGCTACCTATGAGCCTTCCCCTCCTCACGCGTTGATCTCCCTGTAGCTCTTTACTAACTTGTGTATCTCCTTGAAGTTTATGTCTCCCGCGAGGACGTAGTCTCTCCCTTCGTGGGAGAACCTCTCGGAAACTGTTATGCAAAAGTCGTCGGTAGCTTTCGAGAGGTAGACGTCCGAGATGTAAGAACCCTCCTCCATAGCCTTCTTGAAATAAGGCTTGTCTGACCTGTCCGCCCCCTTCTTCCCGTGGGCTACGAAGTAGTCCACCTTCGGGTTTACTATGTTGTTCGTTATCTGGAGACCCCTCCCGCTCATTATGTAGAAAAGCTCAAAGTAAGGGTATTCTTCGAACATGTCGTAGAGGATGAACTCCCAAGTATCCTTGGGTGAGGATCTTACCCTCTCCACTATGTTCCTGAAGTCTCCGAGGATCCTCCTCTTTATGTTGGTAATTAGCTTCTGCTTTGTGGGGTCGTGGAGGACCAAAGTGGGCTGGAGTCCGTGGACTATGAAGACGGAGCCTTCTATCTTCCTCGCCCTTTCCGTCAGCTCCTCCTTCTTCTTGTAGAACTTCTCCTGAGAGTCGAGGAGGGTCATGTCGAGGCAAACTCCGTAAACGTATACCTGCTGGAACTCCCCAAAGAGCAGTATGTACTCCCTGTGGAACTCCTTGAAGAACTCCTTTACCGTCTCTTTGGAGGGCGGTCTCCTCGTGAGGACCCAGACCTCTCCTTTTTCCATTATCCCGCAAACGTCCCCCTCGAAGACGTCCTTCACGTCCTCGTAGAGTATCTTGTATACGCTCTCTTGCTTCTCGGATCCGAAGACCCTCCTGAACCTGTCCATGTTCTTCAACCCGAAGACGCAGAGGAACTCGCCTTTACCTAAGCTCGCGTGGACCTTCTGGACGACGGGTGGGTTGAACTCCCTCTGCTGGGTAACGTGCTGGAGGACGGTCTCGTAGGTGAGGAGACCGATGTAAGCTCCCCTCCTGTCCGTCAGTATAACTGGTTCTTTCTCCAAGCTGAGAAGCTCGAAAACTCCGAGTATGGAGTCCCTCGAGACCTCCACGTTCCTCAACCTGCTGCATATGGTAGCTATCTCACCTGCGGTCAGGCTCTCGTTGGAAGCCCTCTCCACCCGCTCCCTGTACACGAGACCTATCGGGACGTTGCCCCTCGTCACGATCAGATACCTGTATATCCTGAGTTCTTCGAAGAGATCCTTAAGCTCCTTTAGGGTGAGGTCGTGGGGGACCGTGGGGACGTTTATGGAGAGGTCCGAGAGGCTTACCCTACCCATCCTTTAAATTTTCTATCCTCCTCGCCGCTTCGGTCAACCTCTCGGTGGGGACCGTAAGCGATATCCTGAAGTAGCCCTCCCCGGCTGGACCGAAACCGCTCCCCGGCGTGCAGACTATACCGGCCTCTTCGAGGAGCTTCTCGGCAAAGTCCGCGGACGTATACCCTTCGGGGACCTTAGTCCAGACGTAGAAGGTGACCTCGGACTCGAAGGGGGAAAGTCCCGCCTTCTTTAGAGCCTCCGTCATCACCCTTCTCCTTTCCCTGTATACAGCCCTCAGCTTGTCGAGTTCGGAGTCAGGAAGGTTAAGAGCTACGATACCTGCCTCCTGAATTGCGTTGAACTGACCGGAGTCTACGTTCGTCTTCACCTTCCCGAGGGCTTTTACCAGCTCCTCGTTCCCGACAGCCATCCCTATCCTCCAACCTGTCATGTTGAAGGTCTTGGAGAGGGAGTGGAACTCGATGGCGACCTCCTTCGCCTCCTCTATCTGGAGTATCGAGAGGGGTCTCTTCTCTCCCGTGTATATCTCCGAGTAGGCGTTGTCGGAGGCTATTATCAGGTTGTTCTTCTTTGCCCACTTTACAAGTTCCTTATAAAAGTCTTCCGTGGCGTCCGCGGAGGTTGGGTTGTTCGGGTAGTTGACCCATATGATCTTCGCCCTCTCCACCACCTCCCTCGGTATAGAGCCAAGGTCGGGGAGGAAGCCGTTTTCCTCCTTCAGGGGGACGCTGTAAGGCTCACCCCCAGCGAAGATGGTCCCTATCCTGTAGACGGGATAAGCGGGGTCCGGGCAGAGTACTACGTCCCCCGGGTTCACGAAGGCGAGTGGAAAGTGGGCTATCCCTTCTTTGGAGCCTATTAAGGCTATCACCTCCTTGTCCGGATCGAGCTTTACCCCGAACCTCCTCCTGTACCAGTCGGCTACAGCTTCCCTGAAGGCTCTCATCCCCTCGTAGGAGGGATACCTGTGGTTTTCGGGTTTTTCCGCAGCCCTCTTTAGGGCTTCGACGATAGGCTCAGGGGTAGGTAGGTCCGGGTCCCCGACACCGAGGTCTATGACGTCGACACCTTGCTCTATCTTCTCCTTCTTCTTCCTGTCCAGCTCCGCAAAGAGGTAAGGGGGAAGGGCTTTTAGCCTATCCGACAGCTCAAAACCCATCTCAGACCTCCACCTTTACGCTGTCCTTCCCGTCGTATCTCGGGCTAAAGACCGCAAGGAGAACGGAGACAACCGATGTGTTCGTGTAGAAGTGGACGGCCCCCCTCGGTATGAAGGCGACGTCCCCTTCCCTCAGCTTCTCCCTCCTTCCGTTCAGGTAAAGCTCACCGTGACCCCTGACGACGGTAAAGGTAAGGTCGTGTTCCCTGTGGTAATGGGGTTGCTCCGCGGTCCTTATGAAGACGAGGAGCTGGGTCATGTCCTCGCTCTCGCTCAGCTTCACAACCTCTATCTCCTTCACCTCCTCAGCCTTTTCCTTTATGAGTCCTTCGAGGTCCCTCACACCTTCCGGACCGAAGAGCTTCATACCTCACCTCCGGGCATTAGATTATATCCCCATGGACCTCCTCCTGTCAGGGGGCTGGATAGGTGAGGAGGGACTCCTGAGGGCTAAAACCTCGGAGCCTCTTCTCTTGGAGGAGATAACGGACATTCCTTCAGGCTCTGACCTCTTCCTCTTAGTCTCTTACGACCTCACGAGGAAGACGCTCGGGACACCGATCAAAACGAGGGACCTCCCGCCCATCGTCGCCGTCCCCCTCCTCGGACTCGAACCGTGCCGAGCGGTCCCGGGCAGCTACCGCCTCGACCTTGTAGGTATGACCCTCGACAGGGAAAAGTTCTCAAAGGGTGTTTTGAAGGTGAAGGACTATATAGAGAGGGGTGACGTCTACCAGATAAACCTCACCTCCGAGATAAGCTTCTACCTCGAAGGTGATCCGAAAGCCCTCTTTTTTGACTTCTTTGCAAGACAGCCCGTCCCTTACGCCTTTTTCCTGAAGCTCGAAGACCTCGTGGTGGTCTCCGGTTCCATGGAGCTTTTCCTCGAAAAGAGGGGATCGAAGATAACGAGCAAGCCCATAAAAGGGACCGGAGCGACTCCCGAGGAGATACTCTCGAAAGAGAAGGAGAGGGCTGAGAACCTGATGATAACCGACATGATGAGGAACGACATAGGGAGGGTGGCGAAGAGGGGGAGCGTGAGGGTGACGGAACTCTTTAAGGTGGAGAGGTTCTCTACCCTCTGCCAGATGCACTCCACCGTTGTCGGCGAGACGGAAAGGGATCTCGCGGATATACTCGCAAACACCTTCCCCCCCGCCTCCGTCACTGGCGCTCCCAAGAGGAGGGCTGTGGAGATAATAGACGAACTCGAACCTCACCCGAGGGGTTACTACTGCGGCACAGCGGGACTTCTCTTCAGAAACGGAGACTTTACCTTAAGCGTCCTCATAAGGACAGCTTACGGGAAGGGGAGTAGTGTAAGCTACTTCGCCGGTTGCGGTATAGTCTGGGACTCGGACCCGGAAAAAGAGTTTAGCGAGCTTCTCCTCAAGGTCAGGGCTTTCTACCCGGAGATAAGCGTCCATGTCGGAGCTGAGGGAGTTTGTAAGGACCTTGCTTGAAGAGAAGGGGCTGAAGTTGGGGGAGAAGGATATTTCCCGCATCGTTGAAGACCTAAAAAGATGGGTCCCGAAGAGGGGGAAGGACCTACTCGTGAAGACAAGAGACGGTAGCTACACCCTCATAAGCTCCCGATACGGGGAGCCTTACCACAGTATAACGGCGGGGGCTGTGACCGAGTGCCTCTATAAGTTCGTGGTCCCTTCCCGAATACTCGAAAAGGCTCGGAGCTACAAAAAGATCAAGATACTCGACGTTGGCTTCGGTCTCGGATACAACACAGCTGTAGCTTTAACGGAGGTAAGGAGGGTCTCGGAAGATGTGGAGGTCGAGGTTGTAGCCCTCGATATAAACATACCTGAGCGTATCCCACCCCTTCCGGAGCCTTACCGAAAGATCCACGAGGAGATCCTAAAGGACCTTCCAAGCTACGAAGGTAAAAATCTCAAGGTCAGGCTCCTTCTCGGAGACGCGAGGGAAACTGTAAAGTTACTTTCCGGTTTTGGGGCGGACGCTGTCTTCCACGATCCTTTTTCTCCTCTCAGAAACCCGGAACTTTGGACCGCAGACTTCTTGAGGCTCGTGAAGGAAGCGATGAGCGAAGAAGGGGTTTGGGTCTCCTATACGTCAGCCCTACCCGTCAGGAAGGCTCTCCTTGACCTCGGCTTCAAAGTGGGGGCGTCGAGACCCGTAGGAAGGAGGAGGGGAGGAACGGTAGCCTCTTTGAAGGGAGACGTCCCTCCCCTCCCTTCTAAGGAGATGGAAAAGCTTCGGAGTTCTCCCTACAGCGTCCCCTTCAGGGACCCGGAACTCAGCTGGGAACCCATGAGGATCTTAGCGGAATACAGGATCAGCGTCTTCCTGAGGGAGATCTCCTCAGGAGAAGGAACAAAGCTATACCAAGACAAGCAAAGATAAGGGAAGCTATCTGGTTCCACGTGAGACCGAGTCCCTCTATGGGTGGTGTCACACCCCTGTAAAACTCGAGGGCGAACCTCTCAGCCCCGTAGAGGACCGTATAAACCGAAAAGACCTCACCGTCGAAACCCTTCCTCCTGAAGAGGAGGAGAAGGACCAAAAATATTACGAAGTTCCCGAAGGCTTCCATAATCTGGGTGGGGTATAAGGGTATACCCGAAGGTGCGACGGACCCGGAAGGAAAAACCACGTAGAAGAAGGGAAAGTCCTTCATGAAGTGAATACCGACCGAGACGTTCTCGACATCCGGGACGGGTCTACCGTAGCAGCAACCAGCTGAGGTGCATCCGAGCCTCCCTATAGAGTGGGCAAGAGCTAAAGAGGGAGCAGCGACGTCAGCTACCTTCCAAAGGTTCAGGGAGTGCCTCTTGACAGCTAAGAGGACGCCGAGGATACCTCCCAAGAGACCACCGTAGAAGCTGACCCCACCCTTCCACAGGGCGAAGACGTCGATGAGGCTCTCTATCTCGTAAGGATGCTCGAGGATAAAGGCTATCCTCGAACCGACTATGCCAAAGAGTGCAGCGAATATGAAGACGGACTCCGCCTTGTCTGAAGGTATCCCCTCCCTTCTCGCAAGCCTGAGGGACAAAAAGTATGCGAGGATGAGACCGAGGGCGACCAAAACTCCGTAAGTGGAGACTTTAAAGCCGAAGACCTCAACGAGTGTCGGAAACATCAGATATCTACCCCTTCAACGGAAATTTTAAGCCTCCTACCCCCGGACTCTAAGATTATATACCTGAAATACCCACCCCTCTCTTTAGGTCCGAAGAAGACTTTTAAGGTCTTCCCGCTTCTTCTGTTCCTCACCCTGTATTCCGAGAGCCTCCCCCCCTCGAAGAGGATCTCCCTCTCGTAGATCTTCCCCGTATCCTTGAAGACGAGCCTATTTCCCGAGCAGAGGACCCTCTCCCTCCCGAGGAGAACACCTCCGAAGATGAAGTTCTCAGGAGGGAGGGGAAGCAGGTAGCACCTCTCCCTCACGCAAACAACCTTACCGTCCACGAAGACCCTCTCCTTTCCGGGAACCTTGACCGTGTATATACCGTCGAACTTAGCGAGGAGAATGGGAAACTTCAAAGGTCCAAAGCTCACCCTCCCGTATACCCTGAACTCTTTTGGAGTCCTCTTAGCGGAGTAGCTCAAGAGGATCTCCTCCTTACTCGGACACTTCCCTCTCTTTACCTCGACGAGAGGTCCGCAGGAGAGAAGGAGAAGGAAAAGGAAGATAATTTTCATCTTCTCCTTATCCTGACAGCTAAGCGGTGGGCTTCGAGTCCCTCAGCGGTGGCTAAGATCTCAGCGAACCCCGCCACCTTCTCGAAACCTCTCCTCGAAACGTATAGGATCGAGCTTCTCTTCACAAAATCGTAAACACCAAGGGGTGAGAAAAACCTCGCGGTCCCGCCTGTCGGCAGGGTGTGGTTTGGACCGAGGACGTAGTCGCCGAGGGGTTCCGTGGTGTATTCTCCCAGAAATACGGCACCCGCATGCTTTATATAGGGAAGGAGCGCCAAAGGATCTTCCGTGATCACCTCGAGGTGTTCCGGGGCTATGAGGTTGGCTACCTCGCAGGCTTGGATAAGATCCTCCGTTACGAATATGGTCCCGAACCTGTTTATGGACTTTTCCGCAATTTCTTTCCTCGGAAGCTCCGAGAGGAGCCTGTTTACCTCCTCCTTTACCTCGCGGGCGAGCTTTTCCGAAGGTGTCACAAGTATGGAAGCTGAGAGTTCGTCGTGTTCCGCTTGGGAGAGGAGGTCGGAGGCTACCCAGTCCGGTCTTGCCGTCTCGTCAGCTATGACGAGGACCTCGGAGGGTCCGGCAACCATGTCTATGTCCACAACGCCAAAGAGTAGCCTCTTCGCTAAAGCGACGTAAACGTTCCCCGGACCTACAACCTTGTCCACCTTGGGAACTGTCTCGGTTCCGAAGGCAAGGGCTGCGACAGCCTGAGCGCCTCCGATCCTGAAGACCCTGCTGACCCCGGATACATACGCAGCTGCGAGGGTGTAGGGGTTCGGCTTCGGTGTCACCATTATTATTTCCCTGACGCCCGCAACTACCGCTGGGACCACGTTCATGAGGACGGTGGAGGGGTAAGCTGCTGTCCCTCCCGGAACGTATACCCCGACCCTCTCGAGGGGTATCACCCTCTGCCCGAGGAGTATACCCTCCTCCTCCTTCAGAAATGACCTCTCGACCTGCTCCTTATGGAAGGCTCTTATCCTCTCGTGGGCTACCTCGATAGCCTTCCTCACCTCCTCCCCTATACTTTCGTAAGCCCTCTTTAGCTCCTCCTTAGGGACCTCGATGGTCTCCTTCGTGAGCTTTACACCGTCGAACCTCTCTGTAAACTCTATCAGGGCTTCGTCCCCCCTCCTTTTTACCTCCGCTATTATCTCCCTAACCTTCTCCTCGAACTCTTCGGAGATTATACTTCCCCTTTCCGCTACGAACCTGAGCCTCTCTTCGGACCTCCAGTCTTTTCTCCTGAGGTCTACGATCTCCATGGGATGAATTCTATCAGATACCCCTCACCTCGATCTGCCTCCTGTAAACGGAACCGACGAGACCAAGACCCACCAAGTTAGCACCGAGGTTACTAACCCCGTAGCTCACGAAGGGAAGGGGTGTTCCCTTCGGAGGGAGCAGGTTCACAACCATCATGGTGTTTATGAGGACGGAGAAGGCTATGTTGAGTGCAACACCCACGACTATCACCCTCCCGAAGGTATCCGGGACCTCCCTCGCCATCCTGATCAGCCTCCAAAGGAGTAAGGTGTAGAGAACAAGCAAAAAGGCGACTCCCGGAAAGCCAAGCTCTTCCCCGATCGTAGCGAGGGCGTAGTCCGTGTCAGCTTGAGTGAGGTTCCCGAGCTTCTGGAAGCCCTTACCGTATCCCTCTCCGAAGAAGCCGCCGTTCATAAAGGCAAGGAGGGACTGAATAACCTGGTAACCTGTCCCGAAGGAGTCTTCGAGGGGGTCCCTCCAAGCTGAGAACCTCCTCTGTATGTACTCCCCGCCGGAGAGTAGCATGAGAAAGCCGGCGACCGCAAACACCAAACCGACAGGTATGTATACCCTCGGAGATACGCCACCTATCCAGAGGAGGGACCAAGCGAGAAGAAGCATAAAAAGAGCCATGCCCTTGTCCGGCTGAAGGACGAGCAGAAAGGAGTGAATAAGAACCACAAAAACAGCCCAACTGAGGAACCTGAGCCTCGTTATGTAACCTTTCCTCGAGACGTAGTAGGCTATAAAGAGTATGACAACGAGCTTCGAAAGCTCGGAGGGCTGGACGCTCGTCCCGATGAGCCACCTGTCGACGGGCTTTCCGAGTATAGCCTTTTTGAAGAGGACAGCTGAAAGGAGCAGTAAGGAAACGATCACGGCACCGTATACGAACTTTTTGCTGTTTAGCTTTCTGTAGTTGAGGGCGAAGGCTGTAAAGGACATAACGAAGAAACCGAAAATAAAGGAGAGCAGGAAAAAGAGGGGCTTCTTAAGGTGAGAGGGTTCGAAATCATCAAATAGGTAAGGTCCCACCCTAACGCTAAGGAGATTGAGAAAGCCGAAGAGGAAGAGGAGTATAACCGTAAAGGCTACGACAGGGTCAGGGTAGAGTTTTGAGAGCCTCACCATTCAGCCTATCTCCTTTTCTATATCCGCTATCAGCTCTATCCTCTTTTGGTGCCTCCCCCCTTCGAAGGGAGTTTCTAGCCAAACCTCGACTATGGAGAGGGCAAGCTCCTCTCCGAGGACCCTGTCTCCCAAACAAAGGACGTTCGCGTCGTTGTGGAGCCTGCTCATCCTCGCCATATACTCGTTGAGACAAAGGGCTGCCCTTATCCCTTTGAACTTGTTCGCCGTTATGGACATCCCTATCCCGGTCCCGCAGACGAGTATACCCCTGTCCGCCTCCCCCCTCTGGACCGCTAAGGCGACGTCCCTTGCGAAGATGGG
>WFYM01000182.1 GCA_015490115.1 Aquificaceae bacterium | reverse complement strand
GAGCTTGTCGAGTTCTATCCTCCCTATGCATATTACCGAGTCAGCCCCGCCGTAGGATATGTAGAGGTAGCCGTCTTTCAAGTCCGCTCCGCAGGGGAATACGACGTAAGGTCTGTCCCCGTAGATCTCGTATATCTCCCTCGGCTCCATTATGTAGAAAGGTGTGATAGCTGTAAACAGTCCCTCCTGATTCATCAGCACCGCGAAGACCCTGTATACACCCATGAACCTGTCCACAGCGTGTATGAGGACGAGGAACTCGTCGTTCACCTTAACAGGAGGTGTAGCCCAGCCGAGCTTTACCTCGAAGTCCGCCTGCTCCTCGAGGACCGTTATGTTCTCGCCTATCAGTATCTCCTCGAAGCTGTCAAGGTCGAGGACACCTTCGGGTATCCTGCAGACGCTGAGGTAATATTTTTCGTTCAGCATGTGTATCCTGTGGAAGAGGTAAAGGTGTCTCGCCTTCACCATAAAGGCGTTCTTGTCGCTTATCACGAAGCTCCTCAGCTCGTCCTGCATCCTGAAGACCGCTATCTTCTTCCACTCTCCGTCCTTGTAAACAGCCGTGACGGGGAGGGTCCTTTCGGTCTTCCTCTCAGGGTAGAAGTAGCTTACCGTCCTTCCGCAGTAGGTCATGAAGAGCTTTCCGTCTATCTCGTAGACCCTGGGATCTTCAACACCCCAAAAGTCGTAGCTGTTCGAGGGTATGACGGAAAGGACCGCTTCGAAGTCCCTCCTCCTTCCTTCCAAGACGTCCTCGAAGGGAACTTGAAACTCCGCAATGGCACTCGCGTAGGTGTAGTAGCCGAGGGTCACCCTCGCGAATATCCTCAGACTGTCCCCCTCTATCCTCATGGAGGGGTTGAAGGCTGTTATCGGTCTCTCTATGGGGTGGTTCTCTATCCTTATCTGCTCCGGTGTTATAGTATAGAGCCTCTCAACAAGGTCGACGGTTTCGAACCTCCTCCTTTTTCCGGCTTTGTAGTTAATCTCTTCCCAGTATCTCCTGTCGAGGACCATGATCATACCTCCTGCTCACTCTGTGAATATCTGACCCTCTATTGGCTGGACACTGATCCCCCTCTCCTCCATGAACTTTATAGCCTTCTCTATCTCCTCCGGATCTCCCTCGATCTCCACCGTAAGCACACCCGTGTCCTGAGTTACCTTCGCGGTCCTTATGTTCAAAACTACGTTGAACCTCTTGCACACCATACATATTATCGGCTCCTTTACGAGCTTTTCAGGGTATATGAGCTGAAACCTTACAGCGTTCATGGTGGTAAAGATTATAACGCTATAATACCCACATAGAGAGGGACTTTTCCTCATAAAGAGGTGATGTATATTAAATAAGTGTTCACTTATGGAGGAGTGTTATGTTCATAACTCAGTATCTTACCGAGGAACACAGAAAGTGCGACCGGTTTTACGCGGACGCTGAGAAAGCTGTTTCCGAAGGAAAGTGGGAAGAAGCGGAGAAGCACTTCAGCACTTTCAAGGAGAAGACCCTTCTCCACTTCAGGAAGGAGGAGGAGATCCTCTTTCCGGAGTTCGAGGCGAGGACAGGTATCACCATGGGACCTACGCAGGTGATGAGGTTCGAACACCAGCAGGTGAGGGAGATGCTTGAGAGGCTCGAGGAGGCTCTAAGAAACAGGAACAAGGAGGAGTTCCTTTCGGTCGGAGAGTCCCTTATGGTTCTCATACAGCAACACAACATGAAAGAAGAGCAGATACTCTACCCTATGTCGGATCAGCACCTCGACAGAGAGGAGGTGGTGGAGAGGCTCTCCCAACTCGGTGAGGTATGACGGGAAGTTTAAACCTCCTCTTCCTCCCGCCCTTCAGCATAGTAGCCCGCTTCTTCGCCACAGCTTGTCTCTTCGGTGTTTTCGGGATCCTCCTCAGCGTCTACATGTTCCTCACGGGGAAACTCAGCCTCCCGGCCATAATCCACACCTACACGCTCGGCTTTGCCGGGATGACGATGGTGGGTGCCCTTTTCCAGATGATCCCGGTCGTAGCCGGAGCTTTAATAGAGAGACCGCTCCTCAAAGCTACCTTAGTTCACCTCCTGCTCCTCTTCGGGACCCTCCTTATGGTTTTTGGCTTTGCGGGAGTGGGAACGCTTCTTTTCGGAGGGGTTGTTACCTTTGCAGGGTTCGGGCTTTTCCTCACGTTCACCCTACCGCCCCTTTTGAAGCTGAAGAGCTACACGCCCACCTCGAGGGGTATGAAGTTCGTCCTTTTGAACCTCGGGATCGGGATCCTCATGGGGATACTTCTCCTCTTTGGTTTGGGAGAGCGTCTCGGACTCAGCCAAGCTTACCTTCTTGAACTACACCTTAGCTTCATGCTCATCGGTTGGGTGACCCTGCTCGTCATTTCGGTAGCCTTTCAGGTCGTTGAGATGTTCTTCGTAACACCCCCGTATCCCAGTCTCATAAGCCGGCACCTCCCGCCAGCCCTTACCACCCTTCTCTTTGCAAAGCTCCTATTTCCGAAAGCCCTCGCCCCAGACATCTTCATAGCCCTTCTTACCTCTGTCTTTAGCCTCGTGACCGTGAGGAACCTGATGAATAGAAGGAGGAAGATAAGGGATCCCCTCGTTTACCTCTGGTATCTCGCCATGGTCCTGCTTCTTGTCTCCTCCCTCTTGTTTCCCGTAAGGAGGCAGAGCTGGGACCTCTTCATTTTGTTCCTGTTTTTCTTCGGGAGCTTCGCCCAGACTGTAATAATGGCTATGATGTACAGGATAATCCCTTTTCTCGTTTGGCTCCACCTCACCAACAAGGGTATTAGCAAAGCACCTACCATGCACGAGGTGATAGGTCAGAGGGTAATATGGCTACACTACAGCCTTCACATTATTGCCATCGCCTCCTTCCTTACTTCTTTAGCCTTCGGTGAGATAGTCCTCGGCACTTGTCTTCTCCTTTACCTCCTCTCCTTCCTGCTCCTTACGGCGAACATCCTCAGAGGGATCTTTATCTACGTTAAGTTGTCAAGGACCTGACGTGCCTCTCCTCTACGCTCACGAGGTCCTCTATCGTAGTTTCCTTCAAGAACTCGATTATCCTCTTTTTCAGCTTCTCCCACCTGTCGTGTATCACGCAAGGGTCCGCCTCGAAGGTCTCGCACTTGTCGGGTATAAGGACGCAGGTGTCGAACTTGCTTTCCTCACCCATTAAAACCACGACGTCCCACATAGAAAGCTCTTTAGGGTCCACCTTGAGGGCGAATCCGCCTTTCGGACCCTTTACCGAGCGGAGGACTCCCTTCTTGGCGAGTTCGTGGAGGATCTTGGAAAGGAAGGGCTTTGGTATGTTCTGGGCTTTCGCTATCTCGTTCGCCTTAACGAGCCTTTCCCTGTTGTAAGCGAGGTAGGCAAGCGCCAGGAGGGCGTACCTCACCGTATCTGAGTAAATCATCATAATATGATATATACTCTACTCAAAGAGCATTAAAGGGACAGTTAGGTACCTCAAAGAACTCGTTAAGGAACCAAGGTGATTTCAGCCTCTTTGTGAACCTCTCTATGAGGGCTATGTCATTCTCTTTGAGCCAAGGGAACTTGGGCGTCCTGTATATGGTAAGGGGCATACCGTCCGCCAAGCTCACACTCTCCTTAACCTTTTCTACGTCCACATCCGCTCCTACTGTGTAAGAGTAAAGCTCAGGCTTTTCAAGGGGAGCTTTTATGTCAACAGCGAAGCCGTCAACGACCTTCTTTAGCTCCTTCAAAATCTCCGGGTTGGAACCGTTTGTGTCTATCCTAACCTTAATGTCCGGCCTCACCTCCTTTATACTGCAGACAAAATCAACGAGGCTCTTAAGAGAGCTCACCGTAGGCTCACCTCCGGATATGACCACACACTCGAGGAAGGGAAGGGTCTTTATTTCATTTATTATCTCCTCCTCACTCACCTCAGTCCCCTCGGAATCCGTCACTAGCCTCCAGTTGTAACAGTGCTTGCACTTGAAATTGCAACCCTTCAGGAACACCGCCAAGCTCCACTTTTTCGGGACCTCCCTCGAAGTAGTAAGGAAGCTTGCGATCTTCAATCCCATAGGAAAACCCTTAAAAGTTTCCGAAAGGGAACCCTCTTCCTCGCCATCCAGCTTACTCTCCTTACGTATATAAATCTATTCCCATGTGGTAAAATCTACTCAGAATGCCTTTCTTGGACGTAAGGGACTTAGAACCTCCCCAGCCCCTCATAAAGATAACGAAAGCCCTTGAAGATCTCAAAGAGGGTGAGGTGCTTGAGGTCCTTGGTTCGAGACCCTTCGTCCACCTGCTTCCCAGGCTGAGGGAACTCGGCTACAGCTACGAGCTGAAGAGGGTAAAGGAGGGCTACCTCCTAAGGATATGGAAGTCGGGAAAACCCGTCCACAGGGAGGATCTTGAAGGGGAGTTCGTGATAGACGAGAACACGAACGTAGGAAAGCTCCTCGATAGGTATCCTGAGGCTTTAGATATACTTATAAAATACGGTTTTACCCCTCTTAAGAACCCGATCCTGAGGAGGATACTTCCTTACACCGTCACCTTAAAGCAGGCAAAAAGGATAAGGGGTCTCTCCGACGAGAGGTTCAGGGAGCTTCTCGAGGAACTCAGGAAACTTCAAATGAAAAAAGCTTTCCCTTGACTTTTTCTTTTGAGAGTATATGTTTATTAACATGAATTAAATCACATGATCTGGATCAGAAAGGGGGTGGATTATGAACTTCTCGAGAAGGGACTTTGTAAAGGCGGGAGGGTTGTCCCTCGCACTCCTCTCGACTCCCACCTTTTCCCTTAGGGTCTTCGAGCCCGTTGTTAAAGTAGAAAACCCCATCCTCTACTACCCGAACAGGGAATGGGAGACCATATACAGGGACATATTCCGGTCCGAGGACACCTTTGTCTTCCTCTGCGCTCCCAACGATACCCACAACTGTTTCCTCAAAGCTCACGTCAAGAACGGTGTTGTGACGAGGATAGAGCCTACATACAGATACCATGAGGCTACGGACATTTACGGTCTCAGGGCGTCACCGAGATGGGAGCCGAGGTGCTGCAACAAGGGTCTCTCCCTGATGAGGAGGTTTTACGGAGACAGAAGGGTCAAGGGTCCAATGGTTAGGAAGGGTTTTTACGAGTGGTATAAGGCGGGTTTTCCGAGGGATCCGAAAACGGGAGAGCCTCCGAAGAAATACTTCCAAAGGGGAAAGGACAAGTTCATAAAGGTAACTTGGGACGAAGTGGCGGACATAATAGCGAAGGCGATGATAAACATAGCTACCACATATTCGGGAGAGGAGGGGAGGAGGAGGCTCGAAGCCCAAGGTTATTACGAGAAGGAGATGCTCGACGCCATGAAGGGGGCTGGGACCCAGACCTTCAAGTTCAGAGGTTCCATGCCCTTCTTGGCGGTGGTTAGATACACCTCACCTTACAGGATGGCGAACCTCATGGCACTCCTCGACCACCACATAAGGGGTGTCCCGCCGGAGAAAGCCCTCGGCGGTAGGGGATGGGACAACTACTCCTTCCACACGGACCTCGCTCCGGGTCATCCGATGGTGACTGGTCAGCAGAACACGGACTTCGACCTTTGCCTCTGGGAGTACTCGAAGCTCATAATCCTCTGGGGTATGAACCCCTTCACAACGAAGATGCCCGACTGCCACTGGCTAACGGAGGCGAGGATAAAAGGTTCCAAGGTGATAGTCATATCAAACGACTACTGCCCGACAGCGAGGGCTTGCGACGAGCTGATAGTGGTAAGAACCGGAACGGACACAGCTTTGGCACTTTCGATAGCTTACGTGATCATGAAGGAGAAGCTCTACCAAGAGAAGTATGTGAAAGCTTGGACGGACATGCCCCTGCTTGTGAGGATGGACAACGGGAAGGTCTTGAGGGCAAGAGACATAATCCCCGGATATAAGCCGAAGCCTTTGAAAAAAGCCGAGGTCTTCAAAAAAGGAGACAGACTGCCACCTTTCTACAAACAGGAGAAGCAGTATATACCCGAAAAGATAAGGGAAGAGGACATGAACGATTTTGTGGTCTGGGACACCAAAACCAACTCTCCCAAAGTGATCACAAGAGACGACGTTGGAGACGACTTTTGGAAGCTCGGTATAGACCCGGCTCTCACCGGTGAGTATTACGTGAGGACCGTGGACGGGAAGAGGGTAAAGGTAAAGCCCCTATTCCAAGTTTACCTCGAGTTCTTCGAGGAGAACTACAGACCCGACCAAGTTGAGAAGATAACTGGAGTTCCCGCCGAGAAGATAGTGAAGCTCGCGAGGGAGATAGCTGCCCACCCGAGGAACATGAAGCTCGCCCAAGGGATGGGCGTGAACCAGTACTTCCACGGGGACCTCAAGGACAGGGCGATGTATCTCATCGTAGCCCTCACCGACAACGTGGGACACCTGACCGGAAATATCGGCTCTTACGCCGGGAACTTCAGGCTCGCCCTCTTCAACGGGGTAGGTCAATATTTCTTAGAGGACCCCTTCAACATAGAGCTTGACCCCAAAAAGCCGGCTAAGGTGAGGAGATACTGGAAGGGGGAGTCCGCCCACTACTACTCCCACGACGACAAGCCCCAGAAGATGGGAAAGCACATACTCACAGGAAAGACCCACATGCCGACACCTACCAAGTTCTGTTGGTTCGTTGACGCGAACTCGATACTCGGAAACGCCAAGTGGAAGTACAACATAATAATGAACACACTTCCGAAGATAGAGTGCATAATCACAAACGAGTGGTGGTGGTCTCTAACCTGCGAGTATTCTGACATAGTCCTCGGAGTCGACGCTTGGAACGAGAACAAATACTGGGACATAGCGGGGTCTGTTACGAACCCCTTCATCTACGTCTGGCCAAAGACAGGACACAGGAGGATATACGACACGAAGAACGACGCTGAGGTCTTCGCCTTGGTCGGGAAGAGGCTCGCGGAACTCACGGGAGACAGGAGGTTCGCTGACTACTGGAGGTTCATCCTTGAGGGGAGACCCGAAGTTTACGTCCAAAGGGTCATAAACGCCTCCTCGAACCTGAGGGGCTACAAGCTCGAGGAGATAGGGAAGAAGGCACAAGAGGGTGTCCCCTCACTCATAATGACCCGGACCTATCCCAAATACGTTGGGATGGACCAGCTCCAAGACAACATGCCTTGGTATACCAAGAGCGGGAGGCTCGAGTTCTACAGGGAGGAACCCGAGTTCATGGACGCGGGAGAGAACCTCCCCTTATACAGGGAGCCTGTAGATGCCACCGACTACGAGCCTAACGTGATAGTGGTAGAAAAGCCACACCCGCTCCTGAGACCCAAAAAGCCGGAGGACTACGGCGTCGATCCGAAGGAGGCTCTCATAAATACCGAATGGAGGCAGGCGAGGAACGTCATAGTCTCACCCGCGGACCTCAAAAAAACGAAGCACCCCTTGAGGCTCACCCTCGGAGCTACCCACATAGTCCACACTCCCAAATACAGGCACGCAGCCCACACGACAACAGGAGACACTGACATAACGACACTGCTCTTCGGACCCTTCGGAGACATATACAGGCACGACAAGAGAAAGCCCTTCGTCTCGGAAGCTTACATAGACATAAACCCGAAGGACCTCGAACAGCTCGGGATAGAGGACGGGGACTACGTCTGGGTGGACCCCGACCCTCAGGACAGACCCTTCGAGGGCTGGGAGAAGAGGAAGGAGGACTATGAAGTCGCGAGGCTCCTCATAAGGGCGAGGGCTTCGAACAACACACCACCCGGAGTCGCCAAGATCTGGTTCAACATGTACGGCTCCTCCCACGGATCGGTGCTTGGGACTAAAGTTAACAAAAACGGTCTCGCAAAGAACCCACACACGGGATACCAGTCCCTCTACAGGAGGGGTTCCCACCAGAGCGTCACAAGGAGCTGGCACAAGTCCACCCTCCAGACGGACACCCTCGTTAGGAAGAACTTGGCTGGTCAGGTAATAGGGAAGGGCTTCGCACCCGACGTTCACTGCCTAATAGGCGCTCCGAGGGAAGCCTACGCGAGGATAGTAAAGGCGGAGCCGGGTGGCATAAACGGGAGAGGTGTGTGGAGACCGGTAAGGCTCGGTCTCAGACCCCACAAGCCAAGCAGGTCCTTCGCCAAGTATCTGAAAGCTGAGTGGGTCAAGTTCTCATGAGGAGGTTCTGCCATGGGTAAGTTCTACAACTGGCAGATAAAGAGGGAGGTCCCATACCCTTACGAACACAGGAGACCAAAAAGGCAGTTCGCCGTCGTCATGGACCTCAACAAGTGCATAGCCTGCCAAACTTGCACGGTAGCCTGCAAGACAACCTGGACTCCCGGAAGGGGTCAGGAATACCAGCTCTGGAACAACGTGGAGACAAAACCCAACGGCTTCTACCCCTTGGGCTGGGACGTAAAGCTCATGGAACTCCTCGGAGAGGACCAAAGGTGGGAGGGGGATACCTACAAGGGGAAGACCGTCCTCGACGGGACCGATACGGAAACGGTGATAGGCTGGATGCCCGACGACCTCGACTGGACGAACCCAAACATAGGTGAGGACGAGGTGAACGAACCCGTAGAGGTGGGGACCGTCCTCGAAGGACTGCCCCACCCCATATGGATGTTCTACCTTCCCAGAATTTGCAACCACTGCACCTTCCCGGCTTGCGTAGCAGCCTGTCCGAGACAAGCCATATACAAGAGGGAAGAGGACGGGATAGTCCTCATAGACCCGGAAAGGTGCGAGGGATACCAGGAGTGCGTAAAAGCCTGTCCCTACAAAAAGAGCATGTTCAACTACGTAGCGAGGATATCTCAAAAGTGCATAGGGTGCTTCCCGAGGGTTGAGAAGGACCTCCAGCCCCAGTGCGTCATAACCTGCATAGGGAAGATAAGGCTGATGGGTTTTATAAGCCCGCCCGAAAAAGCGAAGAGAGAAAACCCCATAGACTTCCTCGTCCACATAAAGAAGGTAGCCCTACCCCTCTACCCCCAGACGGGACTCGAACCCAACGTCTACTACATACCTCCCATAAACGTCCCTTTGAAGTTCCTGAGGCAGATGTTCGGTCCGGGAGCTGACCATGCGGTAAAGACCTACATGGCTATGAGGGAGGGGAAGGAGCCTGAGCTTCAGGCACTTTTGCATCTCTTCGGCTCCACCGACAGGATAGTTTACTCCTTCGCGGTAGGGAGGAACGAAGTAATAGGCTACGACAAAGAAGGGAAAGAGATAGTTAGGGTCCCCCTCTACGAGCCTTTCCAAGTGAGACCCCACAAGGACGAGAGGATAGGTGTCGTGAGGCAGGACATACCCTGAAGGAGGTGTGCCATGAGGGTCCTTTTAGGGATACTTCTTTTACTTTCGGTCAGTTTCTCTTTAGAGCTTGTCTCGAAGAGGGTAAAGGGTGAGATACCCTTAGACCCCTTCGCAGAAGTCTGGAAGAGGGCAAAGGCTGTAACCGTTCCACTCGCAGGTCAGACGGTGACAAAGCCTATGGTGGTCGAGTCTCCCGTAAAGGAGATAACCGTAAAGAGCTTGAACAACGGGAGGGAGATAGCCTTCCTTTTGATCTGGAGAGACAAAACAGAAGACAGGTTCCACCTCATAAACCAGTTCTCCGACGCTGTCGCAGTCCAGATACCCTACATACCCTCCACCGAGGTCCCCATAACGATGGGGGACAAGGGGAAGAGGGTCCTTATCCTTCACTGGACAGCCTTCAGACAGGAGAACTTGGAGAACGGCTACTCGGACGTTGCCAAGATCCACCCCAACTACGCCTACGACTGGTATCCCCACGCGAAACCCCCCTACAGGTATCCCGAAGACTGGGCTAACCAATACGCCCTCGCCTACATAGGGGGTGAGAAGGTATTCAGAAAGAACACCTTCAAGACGCCAGTAAGGGAGGTGGTGGCGGAAGGTTTCGGATCTTCTACTTGGAAGGACGTCCAGACGGCTGAGGGGAAGGGTGTGTACAAAGACGGGAGGTGGTATGTGGTCATAAAGAGGAGGTTCGTTGTAGAGAACTCCTCTAACCCTGACTGGGGACCGGGGAAGACTACCTACGTCACCTTCGCTGTATGGGACGGGAGTTCGGGACACAGGGGTGCGAGGAAGGTCCTCAGCTACCAGTGGGTAAAGCTGAAGATAGAGAGGTGAGAAATGCTCCTTGAGAAAGCTTTTGTGTGCAGGTTCTTGTCCCTCGCCTTCTCCTACCCCTCCGAGGAGACCATAAAAGAACTTTCCTTTGCCCTCCCTGACCTCGAGAGGTCCCTGAAGACCCTCGGTATAGACTTCCCCCTCGAGAAGGTTAAAGAGGTCTTAAGCACGGATATTTTAGAACTTCAGGGTGAGTTCACATCGCTCTTTGAGACGTCGCTCACAGCTCCCCAGAGGGAGACCTCCTACGAACTCGACAAAGCTGCGAGAAGGTCCGTAGAGATGGCTGACATACTCGGCTTTTACAGGGCCTTCGGTTTGGAGATAAAGGCTCCCGTGGAGCCTGACAGCCTTATTGCGGAGCTGGAATTTATCTCCTTCCTCTACCAGAAGGAACATTTTTTGAAAGAGAGAGGTTACGAAGAAGGGAGCAAGATAGTCTCCGAAGCGAGGGAAAAGTTTTTGAGGGACCACCTCGGGAGGTGGTATGAGGTCTTCTCGGAAAAGGTGATAGAAAATGCTGAGACAAACTTTTATCCTGTAATGGCTGAGCTGTTGAGAGCATTCCTGGATACAGAAAAGGAGCGGATTGGTTAAATATTACTCATGCCGGCTCTTTTGGGTGTTAGCTTAGTTCCCGAAAAAGAAATTCCCTCATCCGAGCTGACTCCCGACAGGATCCACGCCCTCTTCTTTTCGCTACTCAGAAGCGACCTTGCAAAGGAGCTTCACAGACCTTCACGTATAAAGCCCTTTTGCCTTTGGTTTTCTCCCTTCTTCGGACCAGAAAAGAAGTTGAGTAAGTTCCGTATGGAGATCTCCTTTTTGAAGGAAGACCTCTTCCCGAAGTTCCTCTCTTCGTTCCTGCTTGAGGATAGTCCGCTGAAGCTCGGTGAGATCGGACTGAAGAAAATTAAAAGACCTCACATTTCCGAAGAGAACATCCTCTCCTACAGAAAAATATACGAGGATGCACCCGAAGAAAAAACCATAGTGATGGACTTCCTCACACCCACCTGTTTCAAAAAGGGTTCCGCAGACTACCCTCTCCCCGACCCTTTCCTCGTCTTCAAGAGCCTCATCAGGAAGTGGTCAGCCTTTTCGGAGATCAAAGTGGAAGTAGACCTCAGGGAGGTGTTCGAAAAAAAGATAAGAGTAGCCGGGGCGTGGATAAGGACGAGGAAGGTTGAGCTTTCGAGACTCGGTAAGATCCTCGGTTTTACTGGGAGGGTTGTCTTCTACGTCGAGAGTGAGGAAGGAGAAGTTCTAAAGTGGGTGAACGCACTGGCTAAGTTCGGAGAGTTTGCGGGAGTGGGGAGAAAGACCACCATGGGTTTCGGAAAGGTGAGGATCCAAAAGCCCGTATCTTCCGAGAACATCCCTGTTGAGCCTGAGGAGGTGAAAGAAGAAAGGGTCACCGAATAGATAGCTGAGGGCTGTTCCTACCGCCACCTTAGGTTCCCTTATTTTGGAAAGGTCGTATTTTACGGTCCTTGAAACCTCTTTGAGGACCGCGTAGCTCACGGGAAGCAAAAACATTACCTTCCAGAGTTCAAAGTCTCCCATCCTCCTTTCGGGGTCCGTTTTGAAAACTACCTCCGAGGAGAGGAGAACAACCAAAAGACCACAGAGCGTGCGAAAAAGCAGAGGTTCTATCTCCGTCCAAGCGAGGAGTTCGCGAGGATTCCTTATTCTGGGAAAGGACTTCACAACTGACCTTGTCCTTTTCCAAAGCTCCATTATGCAAAGCTTAGCTTTGTTTTCGTAGTCTCCGCTGACCACCCTGAGGTTTTTGAAGGAGAGTTCTTTTTCGGACACAAAAGCTGTCGGAACCAAAGGTTCACCCTTCACGCGACCGAAGATTAAAAGTCCGGAAAGATCTTCGGTTTTCACCACGGTCCCATCCTTTAGTTCTATACGGTCCTTGTATACCCTGAGAACCCTCTCGGGTTCGGTGATAAAAAGTAGCTTCAAAGGACCCATTCCATACCCTCGAAGAGGCTCCCCACCCTTCTTATTCTTCCTCTACCGCTCAGCTTGATGACAGCCAGCCTGTCCGTCTTTTCTATGAAGTCTTTTAGCTTATCCGCCACGGTCTTCGGGTTTTGAGCTTGGACTTCGAAGAAGCTGAGCTGAGCGTGGAAACCTTTGCCCTTTAAACCTTTCATGACCTTGAACCTGTTCCTGTTGTCCG
>WFYM01000181.1 GCA_015490115.1 Aquificaceae bacterium | reverse complement strand
GTGTTCTTCCTTGAGGGCTGAGTAAACCCTCCTTGTTGAAGCTCTGACCTCAGGTATCACAAGGGTCAGTTTAAGGTTAAGGTCCTCAACGGGTTCCAAAAGCTCCCCCCTTCCCCTCCCCACAGCGGTCCCTCCGAGGAAGAAAAAGGGTGCGTCCGAAGAAACGGAAAGAGCTACCTCCTTCAGCTCCTCGTCGGTTAAAGGTTTCCCCAGCATCTCGTTCACAGCTTTGAGAACCACGGCCACGTTGGAACTCCCGCCACCGAGTCCCGAACCTGGGGGTATCCTCTTGTTTATGAAGACGGAAACTTCAGGCACAGTTCCTAGCCTCCTCCCCAGCTCTACAAGGGCTTTGTAAACCAGGTTCTCCTCCTTGGGTATGCCTATGTTGGTCTGAACGTCGAGGGGACCCTCCCTTATGAAGACTTCGTCGCAAAGGTCTATAGCGTGGAATAGCGTGAATATCTCGTGGTATCCGTCGGGACGTTTACCGAGTACCCAGAGACCTAAATTTACCTTAGCAGGAGATAGGACCCTCTTCACGGAACTTATAATATAAGAACCATGGAATACGAAGCTGTAATAGGTCTCGAGATCCACGTCCAGATGGACACAAGGACAAAGATGTTCTGCTCCTGCAAGGTAGAGTTCGGTGCGGAGCCGAACACCAACGTCTGCCCCGTGTGTTTGGGCATGCCCGGGTCCCTACCTGTGATAAACAAAAGGGCTGTCGAGTTCGCTATAAGGGCAGCCCTTGCTTTGAACTGTGAGGTCCACACCGAGTCCGTCTTTGCAAGAAAAAATTACTTCTACCCGGACCTTCCCAAGGGCTACCAGATATCCCAGTATGAGAGACCCCTCGCCACCAACGGCTGGGTGGAGATAGACCTGCCCGACGGTGGAAAGAAGAAGGTAAGGATCAGAAGGCTCCACATAGAGGAGGACGCGGGAAAGACGATCCATGAGGGTGGAAAGAGCTACGTGGATCTTAACAGGGCTGGAACCCCCCTCATGGAGATAGTGACAGAACCCGACATGAGGACACCTGAGGAGGCGAGGATATTCTTGGAAACCTTGAGGAACATAATGAGGTATACGGGGGTCTCGAGGGCTGACATGGAAAAGGGACAGCTGAGGTGCGACATAAACGTCTCTATAAGACCGAAGGGTTCGGATAAACTCGGAACGAGGACCGAGATAAAGAACGTAAACTCCTTCAGGTTCGTCCAGAAAGCCCTCGAATACGAGATAAGCAGGCAGATAGAGATAGTAAAGAACGGCGGTGAGGTCGTTCAGGAGACGAGGACCTTCGACCCGGCTACGGGAAAGACCTACACCATGAGGAGAAAGGAAGAGGCGGAAGACTACAGGTACTTCCCCGATCCGGACCTCATACCCCTCATAGTGAGCGAGGAGTGGATAGAAGAGATAAAAAGGACCATGCCCGAACTACCCCACCAGAGGCTCGAGAGGCTAAAGAGCCAATACGGACTCGGAGACTACGAAGCCAAGATACTCGTCCAGAACAAGGAACTCGGAGACTTCTTCGAAGCGTCTGTAAAGGAAGTGGGAGAGCCGAAGATGGTGGCGAACTGGCTCCTGAATGACCTCCTCGGACTCTTAAACGACAAGCAGATACCCGTAGAGGACTCACCCGTCTCTCCCAAGAACTTGGCGGAACTCGTAAAGCTCATAAAAGAGGGTGTCATCTCCACGAAGATAGGTAAAGAAGTCATAAAGGAGATGGTGGAAACCGGAAAGAGTGCGGTCGAGATAGTTGAAGAGAAAGGTCTCAGGCAGATAACTGACGAGAAGGAGATAAGGAGGGTGGTGGAGGAGGTCCTCTCGAGGTTCCCGAAGGAGGTGGAGAGGCTAAAGAGCGGGGAGGAGAAGCTTATCGGCTTCTTCGTGGGTCAGGTGATGAAAGAAACGAGGGGGAAGGCGAACCCGAAGCTTGTGAACAAGATAATAAGGGAACTCCTCACTTGAAAACGGAGACCGCGTCCCCCCTTGAGGAGAGCTACTGTGGGGTAGAAGTTCCCTCGGGCTGGGGTGAGGCGGGTCCGTATTTCCTCAGCTCGTTGACTATGAGCTTTACCGCGTGGTATATGAGATCCCTCGTTGCCTCCTCCATGGGTGTGTTTTTGAAGACCTCGAACCAGCCTCCCGCTATCGTCGTCCCGAATATACCACCTCCGCCCACACCGAACCTCCACCTCTCCGACTTCCCTTCGACAGCTTTCGCGAGAAGGATCTCCGCGTCCCTCACCCTAACTACCCTGAGGTCAAGGGCTATGTGAGCCTTCTGCTTTCCCACTTTAACACCGGCTCCGAAGGGAAGGGGTATGACTATACCGCCACCTCCTATACCTCCGGCTTTCATCTCGAGGGCTGTGATAGAACCGGTAAGCAGGTAGTCCGCACCCTTTAAAGTTTGTTGAGGCTTCACTCCGAGGAGTTCGAGTTCCTTCTTTATCTCCTCGAGCGTTTCCCTCTCGAGGACTTTAAAACATCCGGTCTGGACGAGGGCTGTCACCAGCATGTCGGAGAGTCCCTCACCCAACACCCTCGGAGACAACTCGACCGTGTAGCCTGGTCCGAAGACGAGCCTGTTCCCGACGCACGCTGCAGCCTTACACTTGAAGCCTCTAGCCACTATGGTTCCGAGAGGTCTGTCGCACTTGGGAAGCTCAGGTTCCCTCACCCTCATCTCCTTGGCGTATTCACCCTCCGTCGTCCTCGCCTGCTGGGCTGTCGGTCCGCAACCTATAAGGATCAGGAACGCCCCCAAGAGCAAAAATCTTAAAACTTTCCTTTCCATGACCACCCTCCCTTCAGGCTTGTTAAGGAACATTATAATTTTAAACGGGAAATGAAAATAGCTATAGGCTCGGACCACGCGGGATACCACCTGAAGGAGAGGATAAAGGAGTTCCTGATCTCGAAGGGCTATCAGGTAATAGACTTCGGAACGGACTCGGAGGACTCGACCCACTACCCCATCTTCGCAAGGGACGTCGCCTTAGCGGTCCAGAGGGGGGAGGCGGACAGGGGTATACTCGTCTGCGGGACCGGGATAGGGATGTCCATAACGGCGAACAAGTTCAAAGGGATAAGGGCAGCCCTTTGTCTCAACGAGTATATGGCGA
>WFYM01000180.1 GCA_015490115.1 Aquificaceae bacterium | reverse complement strand
ATGACAAGAAAAATCACACAAAATCACGCCAAGTCAAAAAATCCTTCCAAAAGGGGTGGTAAATTAATTTTTGAAATTACATTCGCTTTAACGAAACGGTAAGGTGGTAATTTTTTTCTCAAAATTAATCTATTACTAAAATTTGTAAGGTTTGCGGGATAAGGTCAATTGCGGGGGCGGGATTTGAACCCGCGACCTCCGGGTTATGAGCCCGGCGAGCTACCAGGCTGCTCCACCCCGCGTTATCCGAATATTATTATACTTTAGTCCTCCGGAGCTTTCAAGCCATCCCTTTGGGTTAATATATTTAGGGCATGGATCTGGTTGTAGAGATAGGAACAGAAGAACTCCCGGCTGGCGTAATAACTCCCGCCCTCTCTTATCTGAAGGAGAAGTTCTCCGAGATCTTAAAGAGAAAGGACATAGAAACATATGGAACCCCGAGGAGGCTCGCCGTTTACGTCAGAAACTTCGAAGACAAAGAGGAGAGGGTCGAGGAGGTCATCTACGGTCCCCCGTGGAAGGTTTCCTTCGACGAGAACGGAAACCCCACAAAGGCGCTCCTCGGTTTCCTCAAAAAGCACGGAGCCTCCCAAGAGGATGTCTTCAAAGCAAAAAAGGGAGAAGGAGAGTATGCAGCTGTAAAGGTGGTAAAGGAAGAGACGACAACTCTCGAAAGGCTCAAGGAGAACTTCCAAAGCATACTCCTCTCCATACCGTTCCCGAAGAGGATGAGGTGGACCTCATCCAAGGATCTGACCTTTTCGAGACCTGTGAGATGGATCCTCGCCCTCTACGGAGAGAAGGTCGTCGACCTTTCCTTCGGAAACCTGAGGGCTGACAGGCTAACCTACGGACACCGCTTCCTCTCTCCGGGACCGATAAAGCTAAGGAGGGCTGAGGACTACCTTAAGGTCCTCGAGGAGAACTTCGTGATCCCGGACATAGAGAAGAGGAAAAGGCTCATAGAAGAGAGCGTAAGGAAGCTGGCAAAAGAGCTGGGTGGTGAGCCTGAGTATCCCGAGGGTCTCCTCGAAGAGGTTACGAACCTTGTAGAGTATCCCTTTCCGGTTCTCGGCAGCTTCGAAGAGAGATACCTCGAGCTTCCGGAAAAGGTTATTGTCACGGTCGCGGCACACCACCAGAGGTTCTTCTGCGTATCGAAGGAAGGTAGGCTCACAAACCACTTCATAGGTATAAGTAACAACAGACCTGAGGGTAACGAGATAAGGGAAGGTTACGAGAGGGTCCTGAGGGCGAGGCTCGAGGATGCCCTCTTCTTCTACAGGGAAGACCTAAAAAAGTCCCTCGAGAGCTTCGTTCCCAAACTCTCGGGAGTTTTGGTCCATCCCAAGATAGGCTCCGTCCTCGACAAGGTGGAGAGGATGAAGAGGATCGCGGAGTATCTGTCGGAGAAACTTCACCTGAGCGAAGATACAAAGAAGAAGGTCTTAAGAGCTGCCCACCTCTCAAAAGCGGATCTCCTCACGGAAATGGTCAAAGAATTCGACGAGCTTCAAGGCTACATGGGATACATATACGCCCTAAAACAGGGGGAGGATAAGGAAATAGCGCTTGCAATACTTGAGCAGTACAAACCTTCGGGACCGGAGGACAACACACCGGAAACGGAGGTGGGTTCCCTCCTTTCCCTCGCGGATAAGGTGGACGATCTTGTCAGCTTCTTCTCAGCTGGTGAGATACCGAAGGGTAGCTCGGACCCTTACGGGCTGAGGAGGTCAGCCTTCGGAGTCTTCAGGATATTAGAGGAAAAGGGTTGGGATCTGGACATAAGAGAAGTTGCAAGGCTATACACCAAAGTCCGGAATCTGGACAAGCTCGAGGAGTTCCTCTCCCAGAGGCTCGAGAGCTACCTCGGAGACCAGACGACCGTGAGGGCTGTCACCTCTTCCCACTCTCCCCTCGCACCCCTTCGGGTGATCCTGAGGGTAAGGGAGATAGAAAGATACAAGGGGACGGAAGTTCTGAGGGATGTATACGAGGCTTACAGGAGGGTTGCTAAAATATTACCCAAAGGGTGGGAGAAGAGGAAGGTGGAGGAGACCCTATTCAGGGAGAAGGAGGAAAAGGAACTCTGGGAAAGGTTGAGGGAAGCGGAGGGAAAGACCAACCTCTCTTTGGAGGACCTGAGGTCCCTGAAACCCTACATAGACGCCCTCTTTGACAAGGTCCTCATAATGGACAAGGACGAGAGCATAAGGGAAAACAGACTCTCGCTCCTTCAGAGGGTAAAGGACCTGTTTAGAAGGATAGCGGACTTTAGCCTCGTCGTCCCCTGAGGAGGTGGTGCCATGGGTGATAAGCCCTTTGTTGTCTGGCTCGACGAGCTGACCATAGAGGACATACCCGTCGCGGGCGGAAAGAACGCCTCCCTCGGTGAGATGATAAGGAACTTAAGCCCCCTCGGGATAAACATACCCTACGGCTTCGTTGTGACTTCGAGCGCCTACTACTGGTTCCTCGACCACAACAACCTAAGGGACAGAATAAGGGAGATACTCTCGGGTCTCAACGTAAACGACATCTCCGACCTCTCAAGGAGAGGTTACCAAGTGAGGGAGCTTATAAAGGGGGGTGAGTTCCCGCCGGACCTTGAGAAGCTGATCAGGGAATACTACAACAAGCTCTCGGAAAAGTATGGGACCCACGCGGTCGACGTAGCCGTGAGATCCTCAGCTACAGCTGAGGACCTGCCCGACGCCTCCTTCGCCGGACAGCAGGAGACTTACCTCAACGTCGTCGGTGCTGAGAACGTCCTCACAGCAATAAAGAACTGCTTCGCCTCCCTCTTCACCGACAGGGCTATATCCTACAGGGAGACCTTCGGCTTCGACCACTTCAAGGTCGGCATAGCTGTTGGCGTCCAGAAGATGGTAAGGTCTGACCTCGGGGCTTCTGGAGTCATGTTCACCCTCGACACGGAGACGGGTTTCAAGGACGTTATAGTTATAAACGCAATTTACGGACTCGGGGAGCTTATAGTCCAAGGTATGGTAACACCCGACGAGTACATGGTCTTCAAACCCACCTTCAAACAGGGCTACTCCGCGATTATAGAGAAGAAGCTCGGGAGGAAGGACAGGAAGATGGTATACGGGACAGGGGAGGACAGGACGAAGATCGTAAACGTCCCCTTGAGCGATCAGAAGAGGTTCGCCCTCACGGATGAAGAGATATTGAAGCTCGCGGAGTGGGGGATGCTCATAGAAAAACACTACTCCGAGAAGAAGGGGAAGTGGACACCTATGGACATAGAGTGGGCGAAGGACGGGATACTCGGAGAGCTTTTCATAGTCCAAGCACGTCCTGAGACGGTTCACTCCCGGAAGGAGAGGAATATAATAAAAGTTTACAAGATACTCGAAGGGGAGGAGGAAAGGGAGAAAAAGAGGTTAGTTAGCGGTATAGCGGTAGGAGATAAGATAGCGACAGGGAAAGTAAGAGTGTTGTTTGACCTAAAAGACGCTGAGAGCTTCCGAGAGGGGGAGATCCTCGTAACGGACATAACGGACCCGGATTGGGAACCTATAATGAAGAAGGCTTCAGCTATAGTGACGAACAGGGGGGGAAGGACAGCCCACGCTGCGATAGTCGCGAGGGAACTCGGCATACCGGCGGTTGTCGGAACCGGAAACGCGACCGAGGTCTTGAGGGACGGGATGGAGGTTACCGTCTCCTGTGCGGAGGGGGAAACGGGACACGTATACGAAGGCAGCCTCAAGTTCGAAGTGGAGGAGGTGGACCTCGAACAGCTCCCGAGACCGAAGACGAAGATAATGATGAACATAGGGAACCCCGAGACTGCATTTAGGCACGCTTCCCTTCCAAACGATGGTGTGGGACTCGCGAGGGAAGAGTTCATAATAGCCAACTACATAAAAATACACCCCCTCGCCCTGATTCACTACAAGGACATAAAGGAGCTTTATAGGAAGCTCTCGGACCTCGGTCTCGTGGACGAGAGAGGCTTCGTCACCTTCAGGGCTATATACGCCCACGCAAACGGTCCCTTAAAGGAAAAGCTCGCGAAGGGGAAGGAAAAGAGGACTATAAACCTAAAGAGGCTCATAGAGGAAATAGAAAAGCACACCTTCGGCTACGACGACAAGAAGACATACTACATAAAGAAGCTCTCTTACGGGATAGCTAAGATAGCCTCAGCCTTTTACCCGAACCCCGTGATCGTCAGGTTCTCGGACTTCAAGTCAAACGAATACGCGAACCTAATAGGAGGTCAGCTCTTCGAACCGGAAGAGGAGAACCCGATGATAGGCTGGAGGGGAGCTTCAAGATACTACTCACCGGTCTTCAAGGAAGCCTTCATAATGGAGTGTCAGGCTATCTTGAGGGTCAGGAACAAGATGGGACTCACGAACGTCAAAGTCATGGTCCCCTTCTGCAGGACACCAGAGGAGGGGGAGAAGGTCCTCGAAGTTATGGAGTCCGCCGGACTAAAGAGGGGTGAGAACGGTCTCGAAGTTTACGTCATGGCTGAGCTTCCGAGCAACATAGTTCTTGCGGACGTCTTCGCCGAGATATTCGACGGCTTCTCCATAGGCTCGAACGACCTCACCCAGCTCGCCCTCGGAATAGACAGGGACTCGGAACTCGTAGCCCACCTATACGACGAGAGGAACGAAGCTGTAAAGAGGCTGATAGAGAAGCTGATAAAGACAGCCAAGGAAAAGGGGAAGAAGGTGGGGATATGCGGTCAGGCTCCTTCAGACTTTCCAGACTTCGCCCAGTTTTTAGTTGAACTCGGCATAGACAGCATATCCTTAAACCCTGACTCGGTCCTAAAAACCCTCCTCGCTGTGACCGAAATGGAGAAAAAAATGGGGGTGATAAGATGAAGCTGGGGAGGTTGTTCAGGAGAGGGGGAACGGGACTCTCCGTCTACATAACGGACAAGTTCGTCAGGATACTCGAACTCGGAAAGAACAAAAAGCCCACCTTCGAACCCTTGGAGATATTCTGGGAGCAGGACGGGGAGGAAAACAGGAAAAAGATCTTGAGCAGGGTTGTGGAGAACAACGGACTAAAAGGCAAGGAGGTCGTGACCTGCATAGGTGCGAACGAAGGGATACTGAAGTTCCAGAAGTTCCCGGTCGCCATGTCCAAGAAGGACC
Source organism: Aquificaceae bacterium (assembly GCA_015490115.1). Taxonomy (GTDB): domain Bacteria; phylum Aquificota; class Aquificia; order Aquificales; family Aquificaceae; genus Hydrogenivirga. Next base: position 5,926 of record WFYM01000180.1, on the reverse strand, counting down.
TGATGGAAGCCATAGACTGGTTCATAAAGTCCGAGACCCAGCAGATAAAGGAGGAGACAGTTTACGACTACTTCTTCCTCGAGAGGGAACCTGACGACAAATACGTAAAGGTGGTGATAACGATAGCGAGGAAGAGTTCGGTAGACAGGCTGAGGGACACCTTAAGGGGTGCGGGACTCCAGCCTAAGATAATAGACTACGAGATAGTCGACATAATAAACTACGGTCTCTACAACAAGCTCCCACCACCTTTCGCGATCCTCTACATGGACTACTACGAGAGCATAATAGCTTACTACAGCAAGAACGCTATAACCTACAACAAGATAGACTTCAACTACAAGCACTACAAGGACGTAAAGGACCCCTCCATGCTCGACCACTTCCTAATAGAGGTGAGGAACCAGCTCGTCATAAACGAGATATCCAACGTCTACCTTGCAGGACCAGTGATAGGGGACGAGGCGACCCTCGAGAACATAATGATGAACCTTCCTGTCCTCGGGATACTGGACCTCGAGGACATACCCCCCGGCTTCTTCATACCTTACATACTATCTATAAGGGGACTGGAGGAGTGAGGGATGATCAGGATAAACCTGCTAAAGAAGGAAAGGAGAAGGATAACGCTTCCGGATCTCTCGCGCCTTAGGGAAATAAAGGTAAGGGACCTCCTCAAAGAGAGGGGTATCTTCCTGATACCCGTCTTGGGAGCCGTTCTCGTAGCGGGTGAGATTTACTACGTTGCTAAGCTGAGGGAGGAAATAGACAGGTTAAAAGGGGAGGTGGCGAAGCTAACTGCGGAGAGGGACGCCCTCAAGAAGAAAGCTCAGGAGATACAAAAGGAAAAGAACAGGCTCCAAAAGAGGATAAGCGAGCTGAAGGCTAGGATAAACTACCTCGAGATGAGCAGGGACGTAATACTCACCCTGAGGAGCTACTACGTCCCCTTCAACGAGTCCCTGAGATACCTATACCTGAACGTTCCCTCCACCGTCTGGCTCGACAACCTCTCTCAGAGCATAACCTTCTCTGACATGAATGTGGAGATCTCCTTCGGCTCTTACGACATAGACTCCATAAAGAGCTTCATAGAGACAGCAAAGAGGCAGTATCCCGAGTTCACACCCGGAACCGTCGAAAAGAGGGAGAACAAGATAGGGATCATATACTACACCTCTTCGGTTAAGTTCCGAAAAGATCTGGTGAGGGGGGAGGAGTAGATGCTGGATAAGTTAAGGGAGCAGTGGGCTGCAGCTCCCCTATGGCAGAGGGTCCTGCTCCTTATAATATTTCCCGCCGTAATAGTAGGGATCCTCTGGTTTTACACGGTAAAGCCCGCTATCGAGGAGAGGGAGAGGCTAAAGCAGGAAAAGGCGAAGCTCGAGCAGGAGGTGAAGAGATACAGAACCTTGGTGAGACCCGAGGTCTTGGAGGGACTAAAGAAGCAGATAGAGCAGCTCGAAGAAGAGATCAGAAGGAAGGAAGAAGAATTAGAGAGGGTGGTGGGGAAGATACCCGCACGCAAGGACTTAGAGAGGATATTCGGTGAGGTGAACAGGCTGGCGGGAATGAGGGACCTTGTCATAACGAAGATAACCATATCGAGACCGAAGGTTCAAAGGTTCCGTCTTGTAGAGAAGGAGGGGAAGAAGGTTATAGAAGTAGTCTCAGCGGAGCAGCCGAGGAGACAGGTAAGGAGACCACCCCAAAGACGACCCCAGCCCCAGCAGAGACCACAAGGTATACCTATAACCACCGTGGAGATAGCTATGACCCTCGAAGGGAAGACTTTAAACATCCAAAGGTTCCTTCAGGACCTCTACGCGAGGGGGATCGTTTCCTACCCCAAGTCGGTGAAGATAGAACCCGTCAGACAGGAGGAGAAGGTAAAGGCTGAGGTTGTCATAGACGTCATACTCAGGAGGTGAGGTGTGCCATGAGGTTTGTTGTTTGGCTTTTGCTTTTATTTCCTCTCTTGGTCTTCGGGAGGGACCCCTTCCTCAACCAGCAGGACGCTGTAGGCTACATAATCCTCGAAAGGGGAGGGAAGGTGGAGAGGTTCATAGTCCTCGAAACCAAGGAGGGGACAGTGAAGCTTATAAAAACTAAATACGAGCCCGAAAAAGTTTTGAAGAAGGGAGGGAAGAGGAGATGAGTAGGGTTGTTTGGGTAGCTTTGCTCCTTCTCTTCGTCTGGGTGGCTCAAGCCCAGACGATAAGGGAGATGAGGTTCGAGAACGTAAAGCTGATCACCGTGGTGAAGGCCCTCGCAAAAGCTGTAGGGAAAAATGTGATCATAGACCCCGAGGTCAAGAAGGAACTCGATCAAGAGGCGAACATACTGATACAAAAGCCCGTCAGCGTCGAGGAAGCCTTCAGAATAATCCTAAAAGAATACGGTCTCATAGCCGTCCCCGTAAACAAGGAGATCTTCAAGGTAACGAGGGCCGGCGAGATAGAGGTGAGCGTGAAGGAGCTTGAGAGGAAGGACATAGAGAAGGTCATAAACCTGCTAAAGAAACGCGTCAGCCCCGCTGCAGAGATAGTAATAGACAGGACCCTCGGGATAATATACGTGAGGGACGAGGAGAGGAGGATAAAGAGGATAGAGAAGCCCTTAAAGGAGTTCGTCGAAAAGCTGATAGCGGAAAAGCGCCTCGGCGTTGAAGAGAAGCCGGAACCTGTCGTGACGAGGGTCTTCTACCTCAAGACCATAAGCATAGCGGAAGCTAAAGAGATACTCGCACCCCACATTTCTAAAGAGACGGTGATAACCGAAGCCCCCACCTTCAACGCCCTCGTTATAACGGACAGGATAGACAGGCTGAAGAAATACGAGGAGCTTCTGAAGGAGTTCCTTGTGACAGCACCCGCTGCGAGAAAGCCCGTCACCGAGATCTTCTACCTCAAATACATAAGCCCTGAGGAGTTCATAAAGATGATAGAGCCAATAAGGTCCGAAGCCGGACTCGTCCTCACGGGAGGTGCGGTGAGGGAGGTGAGGGCTGAGAGGACTCAGGCGGAGAGGGTGACCCCGGTTCTCAAGGAGTTCAACGCTGTCATGATAACGGACTATCCGGAGGTCATAGAGAAGATAAAGGAGCAGTTCAGCGAATACATAAGCGACATACCGCCTCAGGTGAAGATAGAGGCGAGGATCTTGGAGGTCAGAAAGGAAGCTCTGAAGGAACTCGGCATAAACTGGTCAGCCCTCCTCTCGAACGTTAGGGTCCCCGAAGCTTGGAGTGCGGGAGCGGGAGCAAACTTGGGTGTCGGTCTCACAGGTCCTCTGATCCCCAGCCTCAGCCCGACTCCGGGCGGGATACTTACACTTACATACTCGAGGGGTGTTCTCAACGCCCTCAACCTCAGGCTCTCCGCCTTAGAGCGTGTGGGGAAGATAAAGAACCTTGCGAAGCCGACGGTGATTACGATAAACGGTCAGGAGGCTGTCATAAAGCAAGGTCAGGACATACCTTACCAGACCGCGGTCATAGCAGGTGGAGCTTCCGTCCCAAGCATCCAGTTTAGGGAGGCGGTATTAGAACTCAGGGTCCTTCCGATAATATCCCCCGACGGCAGGATACTTCTGGACATAAAGCTGAAGCAGGACACACCCGGAGTCCAGACTCCTCAGGGACCGGCAATAAACAGGAAGGAGGTGAACACTAAGGTCATAGTCAACGACGGAGACACGGTAGTCATAGGTGGCATCATAGACACCCAAAAGAACGTGACCGTCGAGGGGGTACCCGGTATAGCGAGGATACCGCTTCTGAAGTGGCTCTTCGGTCAGGAGAGGGTGGACATAAGGGACGTCGAGCTTCTGATATTCATAACGCCTACGATACTCGTTGAGTAACTACTGGACCCTGTAGACGAAGTCGACGACAGCTGTCTCTCCCGTAGTCGGGGAGGTGGCGGTTACCCTCACCGAGTAGACGTAAACACCGAACCTGCTCACATCTCCGAGGTAGACCGCACTTATGTTAAAGCCCTGAATGTTCTGGAAGGGTCCGAGGTCTATTGAGGCTCCCGGAAAGCAAGCACCTCCCCCGTTGCAGGTTATGTTCCCGGTGAGGAGAAGTTGCATTATGTATTCGGAGGCACCCTTCGCAGCTTCGAGGGCTACCGAATACCTCTTCTCTACTCCCGATATCCTCGTCCCCGTGGTCAGGAAGTAGAGGAGGACTCCTATCAGGATGACGGCTATGAGACCGAGGAGGAGGGTGGTTATGAGAGCTATTCCTCTCTCCCTCATGGCTTCCACCTCACAGGTTCATGGGTATCACCGAGAGCTTCAAAACCTTCCACCTGTAGTTAGTAAAGTTCTGGGGAAGGTAAAGCTCGACACCCGTTGTAGGGTTCGCAAGGACACAGCTCTGGCTGAGCCTCGGGTCAGCCGGGGGAACGGTGCAGGGTCTGAAGTTCCTGAACCTAAAATCCCTGTCGAAGCCCCCTTCTTGAATTAGAAGGTAGACGTTCACGAGCTTCAGACCCCTCCTCACCTCGTCCGCTGTTATATTTGTGTCTCCGTCGAGGTCGAGGGCTTGAAAGTTCGCGTCCCTCAAGTCAACCCTTCCGTCCCCGTCCGTGTCAACGTCGAAGGTGAACCTCACGTCAGCGACGCAGTTTATCAAAGGCTGACCCTGACCCGCACCTACCGCTCTTAAGAGGTTCCTCGTGTTCGGGTTGCAGGTCTGGAGTGGCTGAGCAGCGCTGAGGAAGTAGCTAATTATGTTGCAGAACTGGTTGAGACAACCGCTCGCAACATTCGTGTCGTAAGGCATAGCTACGAAGACACCCACGTTCGGACAGGTCCCGTTCGTCGTCCCTATGTAGACCCTGTTCGCGGCACCTATGAAGACGAGACCGGTCCCCGGAGGGAGGGAGGTGACGTCGTCCCCGGAGATCACCTGAGGAGTCCCTCCCGCCGAGAGACACTCAACGAGGGACCAGTGGATAGGGTTTCCCGAACTGTCCCTTATGAGCCTCGTGTTGTTGAGGACGGACCTTATCCAGAGGCTGTCTGGAGCGGGCGAGAAGACGGGAAGATCGGGCTGGTCCTCGCCGACCCCGTATCCCGCATGCTCTATATCGAGCCTCAAGAGTTCGAGACCGACAGCCGTCTCTATCTGGGTCTCCACGGACTTTGCCTCCCTCCCGAAGCCTTTTACAAGGGCTATATATGTCACATAGGCACCGCCGAGCAAGATCGAGACTATAAGTATCGCTACGAGAAGCTCTATCAGTGTAAAGCCCCTCCTCATCAGGAGCCTCCTACAACAGTCGTTATCGTATGGGTGTAGCTTCTGTTCCTGTAATTCCAGCAGACCTCTATCCGGACTTGCCAGACGCTTCCTACCTGCTGGACGTTCCAGCCTATGGAGTAGTCTACGAAGGTGTTTCTTACTTGCCTCCTTATCCTCTCAGCCGTTCCCGCGGAGACCGCAGCCCCCACGTTCGTGCATGGTGTGTCGACATTTACAAAGTTCTGAGAGTTGCACACCACGTTCCCAGCTTGCAGGCTCGAAAGGGGCGTGTTCCTTATGTTCTCCGCACACTCGAGGGCGAGGTTTTTAGCCTCGTCTCTCATGTAGTTCAAAAGGTTATACTGTATCACGGTAAGGAGTCCGGCGAGCAGTCCGAGGAGCAAAAGGGCGAGTATGACGAGGGCAACGAGGGCTTCTATGAGCGTGAATCCCTCACTTCGGAACGCACCTTCCCGTATTTGCATCCCACACCCCCATCCTTACCCTGTTTACAGAAACGACAACGCAGTCGTAAGCGGGGTTCACATCCGCGGTCCCGTTATACCTTATAGTCCCTTGAGTTGAAAAGTATCCCCTCCTCGAAATGTTGATCGTCCCTGTAAAAGGGTTCGAGAGCTGAAGGCACTCTAAGATGTTTCCGCCTTGAATTAT
>WFYM01000179.1 GCA_015490115.1 Aquificaceae bacterium | reverse complement strand
CGAAGAACTCCTCAGGGTGGTGGGCCTTCATGTAGGCGGTCCAGTAGGATATGTAGCCGTAGGCTACCGAGTGGGACTTGTTGAAGGAGTAGCTCGCGAACTTCTCTATGTCCTCCCAAAGCTTTCTTATCTTGTCTTCCGGGTATCCCCTCTCGACCGCACCTTTTATGAACTTCTCTCTCATCTGCTCCATGAGGTCCTTCTTCTTCTTGCCTATAGCTTTTCTCAAAGTGTCAGCCTCTCCGGGAGTAAAGCCAGCCAAGATCTGGGACATCCTCATCACCTGTTCTTGGTAAACGATCACACCGTAGGTCTCTTTTAGGACCTCCTCAAGCTCGGGGAACGGATACTCTACGGGTTCCCTACCGTGCTTTCTGTTTATATACCTGTCCACGAGTCCGCTCTTTAGGGGTCCCGGTCTGTAGAGGGCAAGAACCGCCACTATGTCCTCGAAGGAGTCGGGTTTCAGTCTCCTTAAAAGCTCCTTCATACCCCTGCTCTCGAGCTGGAACACCCCCGTTGTGTTCCCCTCTTGGAGGAGTTCGTAGACTTTAGGATCGTCGAGGGGTAGGGAGAGAAAGTCTATACTGATGCCCTTCCTTTCCTTTACGAGGTCCTTCATCATTTTAAGCTCTGTGAGGGTCTTGAGACCCAAAAAGTCCATCTTGAGGAGTCCCATCTCCTCGAGCTTGGTCATGTCGTATTGGGTCGCTACCGATCCGTCCCTGTCGTAGTAGAGGGGGATGAGTTCCTCCAAGGGTTTCGGGGCTATGACGACGCCTGCAGCGTGGAGGGAGGTGTGCCTCGTGAGACCTTCGAGCTTCAGGGCTATCTTCACCAGCCTGTCTATTTCGGGGTTCTCCTTACAAAGTTTCCTGAACTTGTTTACATTGTCCTCTATGTCCCCCCTGTGGTAGCCGTAGCGTTCCTTAAGAACTTCTATCGGTGTCGAATACATCTCTTCGAGGGAGAGCCAAGTTCCCTGAACGTCACCTTGGGGTATTAATTTTGCGAGCTGGTCAGCGGTCGAGTAAGGTATACCCAAAGCCCTCGCCACGTCCCTCAAGGTCTGCTTCGCCTTCATAACGTTGTAGGTGATTATCTGGGCTACGTTCTCCTTTCCGTATTTTTCTTTTACATACTCTATGACCCTGTCCCTGTTCTCTTGGCAAAAATCCACGTCTATGTCGGGCATGGAGACCCTATCGGGGTTGAGGAACCTCTCGAAGAGGAGACCGTGCCTTATGGGATCGACGTCCGTTATGCCGAGGGCGTAAGCGACCAAAGACCCGGCTGCTGAACCCCTCCCCGGACCCACCGGTATGTCCCTCTTCTTAGCCCAGTTTATGAAGTCCTGAACTATGAGGAAGTAGCCCGCAAAGCCCATCCTGCTTATCACATCAAGCTCGTATTCGAGCCTCTCCCAATACTCTTTCGTATCTTTAGCCTGCCCCCTCTCTATCCTCTGCCTCAGACCCTTGACAGCGAGGTCCCTCAGGTGCTGTTCCAAAGTGGTGTCTTTCGGGACCTCGTAGTGGGGTAAGAGGTAGGAGGTGTTCTCGAATATTTCGAAGGAGTCCGCCGTCTTTTCCGCCACCTCCAAAGTGTTCAGAAGAGCCTCCTCCCACCCTTCGAACTTCCCCTCGAACTTCCTCCAGACCTCTTCAGCCGAGGCGAAGTGGAGACCCTCGTTGTAGCACTTCACAGAACCCGTCCTTATCTCTTGGAGGGTCTTCTTCATCTGGATAGCCATCAGGACCGTGTGGGCTTCCCTGTCCTCGGGCATCAGGTAGTGGGAGTCGTTCGTGGCTATGAGCTTGACACCGAGCTTTTTCGCTATCTTGATGAGGTTCCTGTTTGCCGTCTCCTGCTCGGGGAGGTCGTTAGCCTGAAGCTCGAGGTATAGATCTTCACCGAAGACGTCCTTTAGCTTCTTCACCCAAGCCTCCGCCTTCTCTGTTTCGTTTAAAGAAGCGTAGTAGGTAGGAACCCCTTTGAGGCAGGCTGTCAAAGCTATCAGCCCTTCACCGAACCTCTCGAGAAGCTCGTAGTCTATCCTCGGCTTGTAGTAGAAACCTTCCTTGTAAGCCAAGGTGGAGAGTTTCATGAGGTTCTTGAGACCTTTCTCGTCCTTCGCTATAAGGATGAGGTGGTGGTTCTGTCTGTCCGTTATGTTGTCCTCGGTTCCCTTGGAACCCCTCTCGAACCTCGAACCCGTCGTAAAGTAAGCCTCCATACCTATTATGGGCTTTATCCCCTCCGACTTCATAGCCCTGTAGAAGTGTAGGGAGCCGAAGAGGTTTCCGTGATCGGAGATGCCGACAGCTTTGAAACCTAATTCCTTAGCCCTCCTTGCGAGGTCCTCTACTTTGATGGCACCGTCGAGGAGGGAATACTGGGTGTGGAGGTGGAGGTGGACGAACTCCTTCCCTCCCATGTCCTTCGAATGGTATACGGAAACATCTCCTACCTTCGGACGAAAGATCTAATACCTTCCGAGACTTACCCTTCTTCGGCTAAGTGAATGGCAGTCTTAAGCTTTTCTGACGACCTTGACTATCACCTCCTTCACCCTGTTTCTGTCCACCTCCCCCACTATGAACTTAAGCCCGTCGTATTCGAACTCGTCCCCCTTTTCGGGGACCTTCTCGAGGTTCGCCATAACGAAACCGCTCACAGTATCGTAGTCGTATTCTTCGGGAAGTTCGAAGCCGAGGAGTTCAGCAAGCTCCTCTATGCTCGTGGAGCCGTCCACCCTGTACATGTCTGTGGAGATCTTCTCTATGTCGCTCCTTTCCTCCTCCCACTCCTCGGGGACCTCACCGACGAGCCACCTCAGGAGGTCGTACATGGTGACGAGTCCGGAAACAGCCCCGTGTTCGTCTACGACAACAGCTATCTGGGTTCTCGCTTTCCTGAGTTCCTGAAGGAGGCTACCGACGGTCATCACCTCCGGGACTATGAGGACATCCCTCTTGAACTCGGAGAGCTTCCTCTCCCTGTTTTTGGAGACGGGGAGGAGGTCCTTCACATGGACTATTCCCGTCACGTCATCGAGCTTCTCTTTGTAGACGGGTATCCTCGAGTGTCCCCTCCTCTTCACCTCCTCTATTACCTCACCTACCTTGGCGTCCTCCGGGAGGGCGAAGATGTCGGGTCTCGGCGTCATTATCTCCCTCACGAGGACCTCGTCCATTTCAAAAACCTTCTCTATCATCTCCTTCTCCTCGAGGGAAAACTCCCCGGACTCCACACCCATCTCCAAAATCCCGAGTAGCTTCTCTTCGGAGAGTTCGAAGATCTCCTCCTCTTTGCTCTCAACACCGAGCCTCGAGAGTATCCCCTTCACAGGCACAAAGAGGAGGAACCTGAGGGGTGTGATGAGGAGGTGGAAGAGGTAAAAGATCGGGGCGTATAGGACGACGAGCCTGTCGGCAACCGGGAGGACCACGTTCTTGGGGACCGTCTCCCCGAATATGAAGATAAGGAAGGACATCAAAGCTGCGGAGAGCAAAGCTCCCCACTTTCCAAGCTCGTCCGTGAAGACTTTGGCTCCGTAAGAGGAGATTAGGACGTTCACTATCTCGTTCCCGATGAGTATGGATATGAGTATCTCCTTCGGCTTGGAGAGGAGGTAGGTGAGGATCTTGAATATCTTCGACTTCGAGTATCTGAGGAGGAGGGGTCTGCTGACGCTGAAGAAGACCACCTCCGAAGAAGCGAAAAAGCCCGAAGCTAAGAGGAGGAAAACGAAGACGAGGATGTCAGTATAGATTGCAGTAAACGACCCTTCCATTTAACTCGGACCTCCTAACGGATAAAGAGCATTCCTCTAAGTATTCGGGACACCTCGGTGCGAAGGGGCAACCCTTTTCGGGTATCTTGTATTCGACCTCTTGAAAGTCGAAGGGTCTCCTCTCTTTCGGGTGTCTGACGGGGACGTTGGAGAGGAGGAACTTGGTGTAGGGGTGGAGGGGTTTTTTGAGGACCTCCTCTTTCTCCCCTACCTCCATCACCCTTCCCCCGTAGAGGACAGCTACCCTGTCCGCTATCCTCTCTATCACCCTGATGTCGTGGCTTATGAATATAAAGGCTATACCTTCCTCTTTCAGGGACTTGAAGAGCTTCAGGATCTCGCTCTGGACGGAGACGTCCAAAGAGGCTGTGGGTTCGTCCGCAACTATTAGCTTCGGCTTCAGAACAATAGCCCTCGCTATGGCTACCCTCTGCCTCTGACCACCCGAGAGGTCGTCGGGCTTCCTCTCCATAAAGGAGGGGTCGAGCATGACCCTCTCGAGGGCTGTCTCCACCTTCTTCCTCCTTTCTTTCTCCCCGTGAACTAAAAGTGGCTCTTCTACTATCTCCCTTACTTTCATGCGGGGGTTTAGGGAGTTCCTCGGGTCTTGAAAGATAACGGACACCATCCTCGTATACTCCTTCCCGAGTTCGAAGACGTCCTTCCCTTCGAAGAGGACCTCTCCTGAGGTAGGTCTTTCGAGCCTGAGGACTATCTTCCCGAGGGTGGTCTTTCCCGAACCCGACTCTCCTACGACTCCGAGGACCTCACCCCTCCTCACCTCTAAGGAAACATCTTTGAGGGCGTAGAGGTTTTCCCTCTTCAGCAGTCCTCTCTTCAGCCTGTAGACCTTGGTAAGGTTCCTCACCTGAAGGATCGCGTCCATATTATATGGTTCTCGAGAACTTGAGTTCCTTCTTCTTCTTAAGGTATGCGTCGAATACCATCGCAACGTTCCTTATGAGGAGCCTCCCCACCGGAAGGACCCTTATGCTCCTTCCCTTCACCTCTATGAGACCATCCTCCTCAAGTTCTTTCAAGTTCTCCAGCTCCTCCTCGAAGTAGTCCTCGAAGCGGATACCGAACATGTTCTCTATCTTATCGAAGTTGACTCCCAAATTGCACATTATGTCCATTATCACCTCTCTCCTTATCATGTCGTCTTCGTTGAGTATAACTCCCCTGAAGGTGGCGAGCCTGCCCGAATCTATAGCGTCGTTGTAGTCCTTGAGGGTCTTGTAGTTTTGGAAGTAGGAGTCGTAGAGCATCCCTATGGACGTCGCACCTATACCTATCAGCTCGACCCCTTTCCTCGTAGTGTAGCCTTGGAAGTTCCTCCAGAGCTTCCCCTCCCTCTGGGCTACAGCGAGTTCGTCTTCGGGCTTTGCGAAGTGGTCCATACCTATGTAGACGTATCCAGCTCTTTGGAACTCCTCGACGACCATCTCCAAGATCGAGAGCTTCTCCTCGGGGGAGGGGAGGGTCTTGGGATCTATCCTCTTCTGTATCGGTTTTACCCAAGGGACGTAGGCGAAGCTGTAGACAGCGACCCTGTCGGGGGAAAGCTCTATTACCTTCTCGACCGTTCTTTTGAAGCTCTCGACCGTCTGGTAGGGGAGACCGTATATGAGGTCTATGTTTATGCTTTCAAAGCCAAGATCCCTCAGCTTACCCATTATGTCCACCATGAGGGAGTAGGGCTGGATCCTGTTTACAGCCTTCTGGACCCTCTCATCGAGATCTTGGAGACCCATGCTTATCCTGTTGAAGCCTACTTCTTTTATGGTCCTCAGCTGTTCGTCAGTTGCGTATCTCGGGTCTATCTCTATGGAGACCTCGGCGTTTTCGGTGAATTCGAACCTCTTTCTTATCTCCTCCATGAACTCCCTTATCTCGTCCGCATCTAAGTAGTTGGGTGTTCCCCCTCCCCAGTGGAGCTGGTCCACCTTCCTGTCCTTGTCTATGAGTTCCGAGAGCATGTCCATCTCTTTGTATACCCTCTCGAGGTAAGGTTTTTCTATACCCTTCCTGTGGGAGATTATTATGTTGCAACCGCAGTAGTAACAACCGCTCTCGCAAAAGGGTATGTGGAAGTAAAGGGAGAGGGGTGTCTTTCTCGAGTTGCTCTCGAGGAGCTTCCTCTTGTAGTCTTCGACGGTGACCTTTTCCGTGAACTCGGTGGCGGGAGGGTAGCTCGTGTATCTCGGTCCTGGTCTGTCGTACTTCTTTACAAGCTCCCTGTCGAAGACGGTCCTCATAGCTATAAATATACCCCTTCTAAACCCCTCCGAGTATGAGCTGGTAGAGGAACATAAGGGGCGGGTATATTATCTTCCCGAGGACGCCCGTAAAGAGCAGGATGGTTATTACGAAGAAGCCGTATATCTCGTATCTGTAGAAAAGCTCCCAGTAGCGGAAGGAAAGGAGACTCATGAGCGCCCTGCTCCCGTCGAGGGGAGGTATGGGTATCAGGTTGAAGATGGCGAGTATTAGGTTTATGAGGACCGACTTTTTTGAGAATAGAAGCAGGGGAACTATCAGGGACTCGACGAGGAAGGGGTCGAGAATCCTCGCGAGGTCTATGAGGACCCTGTAGACAGCTCCGAAGAAAAACGCGAGAAACACGTTCATGGAGACGCCCGCTATCGACACGAGGAAAGTTCCCACCCTCAGATCCCTGAAGTTGTTAGGGTTTATGGGAACGGGCTTTGCCCACCCGAAGATCACAGGAGAACCGAGGACTATGAACATGCCGGGGAGGATTATGGTCCCGAAGGGGTCTATGTGGGGTATAGGGTTGAGGGTGAGCCTGCCTGCGAGCTTCGCCGTGGGGTCCCCCATCCTGTAGGCTACCCACCCGTGGGCTACCTCGTGAAGTATGACCGCGAGCATTATAGCCGGGATCGAGAGGAGAGCCTCCCTCAGGTCCATAACAGAGAATTATAAAATATGTAGTATGAACGTAGATACAAAGGAGATCGCCGGAAAGGTGAAGAAGCTCGTCGAACCCATAATTCAAAGCCTCGGATACCGCCTCTTCGACGTGGAACTGAAGTCCGAGAGGGGCTGGGTCCTCAGGGTGATAATAGACAAGAGGGGAGGGGTAACGATCAAGGACTGCGAGGAGGTGAGCAGGAGGATAGGACCCCTCCTCGATGTGGAGGATCCTATACCTTTTTCATACAGGCTCGAGATATCCTCACCCGGTCTCAACAGGGAGCTTGAAAAGCCGGAACACTACGACTTTTTCAAGGGTAGGCTTGTGAAGGTTTTCCTGAGGGAACCCGTCTCTGGGAGAAGGGAGGTGACGGGTTACGTGGAGGGAGTCTCTGAGGGCATAGTCCTCATAAGGGAGAAGGAGAAGGGGGAGCTTCTCCACATCCCCTTTTCCGTGATAGCGAGGGGAAGGCTGGAGCCTGAGTTATGGTAAAGAACATAAAAAGGCTGATCGAGCAGGTAGCAAAGGAGAAGGATCTGCCCGAGAGGGTGGTCGAGTACGCCCTCAAGAACGCGATAGCGATAGCGATAAAGAAGGACAAGAAGATAAAGGAGCGTCTCGACATAGAGTTCACCGAAGAGGGTATAAAGGTCTACATAGTCAAGAAAAAAGGAAGGCTACCCCTCAACATATCGGTCGAGGACGTGAACAGGATAGCGGCTTACGCTGCGAAGGAGGAGTTCCTGAGCGAGCTTGAGAGAGCTGAAAGGGAAAGGGGCTTCTTGGAATACAAGGAACTCGAAGGTGAAGTGGTAACGGGTATAGTTAGGAAGGTCCTCGGGAACGGAGACGTCCTCGTAGATCTGGGAAAGGTTGAAGCTGTCCTCCCGAGGAGGGAGCAGATACCCGGAGAGGAATACAAGCAAGGTGACAGGGTGAAGGCTCTCCTCTTGGAGGTCAAGAAGGTCCACGGGGAGCCGAGGCTCATACTTTCGAGGACACACCCCCTGTTCCTGAAGAGGCTCCTCGAGACGGAGATACCCGAAGTCGCCGAGAGGGAGATAGAGATAAAGGCTGTCGCCCGTATACCCGGTGAGAGGGCGAAGGTGGCAGTTCACGCAAAGGATCTCAAGATGGACCCCGTTGGCATAGTCGTGGGGCTAAGAGGCTCGAGGATACAGCCCATCTCGGAGGAGCTGAGAGGTGAGAAGATAGACGTGATAAGGTGGACGGAAGACGAGGAGGAGTTCATAAGGAGGGCGCTCTCACCAGCTCAGCCAACAGCTGTAAGGCTGATCCCCGAGGAGGAAAGGGCTGAAGTGGCTGTCCCCAAGGACCAGCTCTCCCTCGCGATAGGGAAAAAGGGGACCAACGTCAAGCTCGCCCACAAGCTTACCGAATGGCACATAGACGTTATGTCGGAGGAGGACTTTGAGAAACTCTCACAGCTCAGAGAGAATGAGTGAGGAAACTTTGAGGCTATCCGTTGAGAAGCTCGTCTACGGAGGATACGGTCTGGCGAGGGCGGGGGGTAGGGTGGTTTTCGTCCGCTACGCGGCACCGAAAGAACTCGTGGACGCCGAGATCCTTAAAGAGAGGAGCGATTACTCGGAAGCTGTCGTCCGCAAGGTGATCGTCCCCTCCTCCTCGAGGAGGGAACCCTTCTGCCCCCACTACGGCGACTGCGGAGGTTGCCAGCTCCAGCACCTCGACTACACCTCCCAGCTGACAGCCAAGGAGGAGATCTTAAGGGACAGCCTCTCGAGGATAGGGAAGATCAAAGATATCAAGATGCTCGACCCTATACCTTCGGGACAGGAGGCGGGTTACAGGATAAGGGTCCAGTTCAAGGTGAGCAAGGGTAAGGTAGGCTTCTTCAGGTGGAACTCGAGGGAGGTGGTTGAGGTAGACTCCTGCCCCCTCGCCCACCCTAAGATCAACGAGCTTCTCCCTAAGCTAAAGGAGGTAGCGGTTCACATAAAGGAGCTTCAGGAGATCCACGTCCTCTACTCCCCTTCCGAGGAGGAGTTCCTGCTCAAGTTCCTCACACCCACCGAAATGGAGAGGGACCTCCTCTTCAAGCTAAAGGAAGACCTGCTACCCAAAGAAGTGGTCGGGGTCGGAAACTACTCGAGGCTGAGGCTCTTCCTCAACAGGAGGTTCTGGATAGGTAGGGACTACACCTACATAAGGGTCGGGAGGTGGACATTCAGGGTGAGCGCTGACTCCTTCTTTCAGGTAAACCACACCCTTTGGGAGAGGTTCATATCAGCTGTTACGGAGAACGTTAGCTTTAAAAAGGCTGTGGACCTTCACTGCGGTGTGGGGTTCTTTACCTTACCGCTTTCGGAGAAGGGTAACTTCGTGGAGGGTGCGGATGCGAACGGCTCAGCCGTCGACGATGCGGAATACAACGCTAAGATAAACGGGAGGGATAACGTCGCCTTCGTGAAATCGGACGCTTACAGGTTCTTAAAGAGCAGGGGGGGTGAGGTCATAGACCTTGTCCTTTTGGACCCTCCGAGGGGAGGTCTCGAAGAGGGGGAGATCGAAATACTCGCCAAAAACAAACCAGAGAGGATAGTCTACGTCTCCTGTAACCCTTCTACTCTGGCGAGGGACCTTAAAGTCCTCCTGAAGAGGGGTTACGTTTTGGAGGGGACGAGGCTCGTTGACATGTTCCCCCAAACTTACCACGTGGAGAGTGTAAGCTATTTAAGAGTTTCAGAATAGGTGAAGACATCCTTCCAAGTCGAGGAAATCGGTGGCTATGTTGTAAGTGTCCCTGAGGGTCCTG
>WFYM01000178.1 GCA_015490115.1 Aquificaceae bacterium | reverse complement strand
GTTTTAATGGGAAGTATCTGATGGAAGCCCTCGACTCCTTCGACTCGGACAGGGTCTGGATGAGGTTCACCTCACCCGACACCGCAGCTCTGATAGAGGCGGACGACTACGAGAGGGACCCTTACAGGTGCATAATCATGCCGATGAGGGTGTAAGGAGATCCATGGACAAGGAAAGCCTCAAGATAATAGAGGAGCTGAAGCTAAGGCAGGGGGACACTTGGAGAGTCCTGAAGATAATGAGCGAGTTCGTCCAAGGATTTGACGACCTTGCAAAGGTCGGTCCCGCGATTACCTTCTTCGGGAGTTCGAGGAGCAAGGAAAAGGACAAGTATTACAGGCTCGCCTACGAGACAGCCTTCACCTTGGGCAAGCTGGGCTACGCCATAATAACGGGGGGTGGTCCGGGGATAATGGAGGCTGCGAACAGGGGAGCTTACGACAGCGGGACACTTTCGGTAGGTCTCAACATAGAGATACCGAAGGAGCAGCACCCGAACAGGTATCAAAACATCTCCCTCAAGTTCGACTACTTCTTCGTCAGGAAGGTAATGCTCCTCAAATACTCCTTAGCCTACGTTATATTTCCCGGCGGTTTCGGGACCTTCGACGAGCTTTTCGAAGCCCTCACTTTGATCCAGACCGGGAAGAGCTACAAGTTCCCGATAATACTCTTCGGGAGTGAGTTTTGGGAACCCCTTCTCGAGTACATGAGGAACTACATGGTGAAGTTCGGGACCATAGACGAGGAGGACCTCGATCTTATGAGCCTCGTCGACACACCCCAAGAGGTGGTGAGTATAGTCTACAAGAGGAGCAAGGAGAAGTACAAGTTCCTCGAGGAGTATTACGGTGAGGAGACGAGCTTCATGGAGAAGTTGAGAAAAATTATAAAGAACCATGAGGATCTTGCACATAGCTGACCTCCACGCAGGGAAGACCTTAGGGAGGGTGAGCAGGAACCCGGACCTCGCCTACGCCCTCGAACAGGTGGTGAGCTTCGCAAGGGAAAACTCCCCCGACTTGGTCCTGATAGCTGGTGACGTCTTCGACAAAGCTAATCCGGACAACGAGTCGAAGGAGATGATCTTCGACCTCTTCCTCAGGTTCAGGGAGCTGAGGACCGATGTGGTCGTTATCTCCGGGAACCACGACAGCTACGACTTTATGAGGAGCATAAGGGGACTTTCGAAGCTCGCCAACGTCCACATATTCGACAGACCGAGCAAAGAGAACTGCATCTTCGAGCTGGGAGATCTCGGTATAGCGTGCCTCCCCTACCCCTCCGAGAGGGTCCTCACCCCGGCGGGCGAAGAAGCCAAGAAGACCTACAGCGAGCTTGTGGGTATGTTTCTAAGGTTTCTGGCGGAAAAGGTAAAGAACTTCAAGTTCAAGATACTCCTCGCCCACATATTCATAGCTGGTTCCAAGTTCACGAGGACGGAGAAGGAGGCTACCGTAACCGAATACTTCGCAGTCCACCCCTCCAGCGTATCCCACACTTTCGACTACGTAGCCCTCGGACACGTCCACAGGTATCAAGAGGTAAAGGGGGTTCCCACAAGAGCCTTCTACACGGGGACCCTATACCAGCTCGACTTCTCAGAAGCCGGAGAAGAAAAAGCTTTCAACTTCCTCCTTTTGGAGGACGGGAGCGTAAAGGTTGAGAAGGTTCCCCTCAGCCTCAAGAATCCACTCTTTGTGGAGAGGATAAAGCAAAGCGAGGTCCTGAAGAGGATAGGAGAGCTGAAGTCAAGGAAGGGATACGTAAAGCTCGTAGTCGAGGTGGAAAACAGGCTGACCCTCCCCGACCTTTTAGACAGGCTGAGGGAAGAAATGGGGGAGAGGCTCATAAGGATAGAGCAGGTCTCCGAAGGAGAATACACTGCAAAGAAGGAAGAGATCCCCGACTTTAACCCCCTCGAAATTTACAGGGAGTATTACAGGAACACCCACGGCTCCGAGCTACCTGAAGATCTCGAGAGGGCTTTTGTGGAGCTTTTGAAAAGAGCCGAAGGTGTATAATAGTGGTCCATGTGGTACGACGTTGTCATAGTCGGGGGCGGAGCTTCGGGACTCTCCTGCGCCCTCACCCTCGCCTCCTCGAGGGGAAGGGGGTGGTCTTGGGCTGAGGGGAAGAGGTATCTCGTCATAGACGACGGCAGATCCGACATGAACAGGAGCCTCTTCAACAACGTCCCCGGCGTTCCCAAGGGGACCTTAGGAAAGGAACTCATAAGGACCATAAGGGAGCAGATAGAGTCTTACGGGGGTGTGGACTTTGTGGAGGACAGGGTGGTGAGGGCTGAAGGTGAAAGGGGAAACTTCAGGGTCTTCACGGAGAAGGGGGCTGAGTTCGAGTCCGAGTTCCTCGTTTTGGCTACGGGCTTTCACAGGTTCGAGATAGAGGGTCTCGGTGTGAAGGTGGTTGAGAACCGAAGGTCCCCGAAGCCCGGAAGGGTTATGGTGGTCCACGACGGGAACTTTAAAGTCAGAGAGGGTCTCTACGTTGCAGGACTACTCGCGGGTGTCAGCTCCATGTTCACGATAGCTGCTGGAACAGGTGTTCAAGTAGCTATAGACATACTCTCCATATGGGCTGGGAAACCTGTTGTAATACACGACGTTCCCGAAAATTCCTGAGATTACACTCTTCCTGCATACCTCCTCTCGTAGATCTCCCTGACCTTCCTCCTCGCCCACTCTACAGCGCCGAGTATATCCTCTATGCTCTCCGGGTTTGGTATGTTCACCTCGGAGAGGGTCATCTCGATAAGCTCCACTATGTCGAGGAATCCTATCCTCTCCTCGAGGAAGAGGCTAACCGCCTCCTCGTCAGCTCCGACGAGAACGGGGACGTAAGCCCCTCCCATCTCCCCAGCCCACCTCGCCAAGTATACGGACCTGAACTTTTCCTGATCGACAGGCTCGAACTCGAAAGGAGAGAGGGAGGGGAGGGAAGTCCTGCCAAAAGGTGTGACCTTTCTCTCGGGATAGAAGAGGGCGTGGGCTATGGGTATCCTCATGTCCGTGGCTGATGCGTGCATGAGGAATGTCCCATCAACAAGCTCGACAGCGCCGTGGACCACGCTCTGGGGGTGTATGACAACCTTGACCCTGTCGAGGTCCAGATCGAAGAGGTTAACAGCTTCGAGCATCTCGAAACCTTTGTTCATGAGGGTCGCGGAGTCCACGGTTATCTTCGCACCCATGTTCCACCTCGGGTGGTTCAGGGCTTGGTCCTTAGTAGCCCTCCTCATCTCCTCGAGGGACCAGTTCCTGAAGGGACCCCCCGATGCGGTCAGGTATACGGACCTTACCTCCTCCCTCCTTACCTTCTTAAGGAGCTGGAAGAGGGCGTTGTGTTCGCTGTCAACGGGTATTATCCTTTCCCTCGATCTCCTCACAAGGTCGCCGAGACATATTAAGGACTCTTTGTTCGAAGCGAGTAGGGTCTTCCCCTCCTTCAGGGTGTAGTAAGCCGGCTTTATGCCGTCTACCCCTGAGACAGCGTTCATCACCCTGTCAGCGATCGATATGGCTTCCCTCAGACCCTC